>DDWC01000136.1 GCA_002345475.1 Firmicutes bacterium UBA2296 | reverse complement strand
GGGTACTTGGCAAAGAGGGGCTCCAAGTTCATCTGGTCAATCGCCTGGCTGACAACCCTGACCAAGTGATTCTCGGGTATGAAGCTTTCCACGTCAATGGGAAGTCTCAGCTGCTCGGGGCTATAGTCCCGAAAAACTGTCTTGTCATGGACCTTCTTGCCTCGTTGCCCGCGCTTCGCCATGGTCAATACACCCTCTTTTAGGAATTTACTACATCATTATTTTACCACCTCTTAAGCGCAACACAAAGAACCGCCTGAAACTTACGCTTCAAGCGGTTCTGCGGGCTGGCTTTTCACACAGCCCCTTCGAACTTCGATTAAGGGGAGATTCCTCGTAAGTTATACTCTCTATCTACCTCTTAATCAGAGCATCCCGTTCGGGACCCACCGAGACGTAGGTTATGGGGATGCCACACAACACTTCAATACGCTCTATATAGCTTTGCGCTGTCGCGGGCAGCTCCTCAAAGCGGCGCACCTCGGTGATGTCAGCGTGCCAGCCCTGGTGTGTTTCATAGACAGGCTTGGCTGTCTCCAGCACTGAGTTGAGGGGAAATACATCCGTGGCTTCGCCGTCGATCTCGTAATGCGTACATATCTTTAGCTCATCCAGGCCCGTCAGTACGTCCAGGCAGGTTACGGTCATCTCGGTGGCGCCCTGCAGGTAGCACCCGTAGCCGGTGGCCACGGCGTCAAAGTAGCCGATGCGTCTAGGTCGACCGGTGCGGGCGCCGTATTCTTTGCCCACCTCGCGGATGTGGCCAGCCAGATCGCCAAACAGCTCGGTGACGAAAGGCCCTTCGCCAACACAAGTGGAGTAGGCCTTGGTTATGCCCATGACGTGGGTGAGGTTGCGCGCGGGAACGGGGATAGAGGCCGAGGCATAGCCCGCCAGGGTAGGTGAAGATGTGGTGTACGGGTAAATGCCGTGGTTTATGTCCCGCAAGGCGCCCAGCTGTGCCTCCACGATAATCTCTTTGTCCTCGGCCAGCATTTTCTTGATCACAGGAGCAATGTCAGTCACGTATGGTGTAATGACTGGGCCGAATTCGCCAATCCAGTCCTGCATTTCCTTCAGTCTTAGTTCGGGAGCTCCGTATCCCCGCAGCAGAATGTTGACGTATTCCACAATAGCCGCCAGTTTCTCAGGGAAGTCAGGCAGGGTGATTTCTCCCGCCTGGATGCCCTTTTTTAAATACCGTTGCCCGTAAACAGGCGCGATGCCGTTAAGTGTGGAGCCGTATTTTTTGTCTGCCAGGCGATTTTCCTCGAGCTTCTCCAGTGTCATGTGGAATGGAAAGGTCAATACCGTGCGGTTGGAAAGCATAAAGTTTTCGCAGGAAAGCCCCTTGGCCTGAAGCTTGTTCTTTTCGATGTAGAATGACTCTGGGTTAAGTACAGAACCTGGGGCCACAATATTCAGGACGTTGTCGTAGCAAATACCCGAGGGGAAGTTATGAAACGCAAAAGACCCCCGTTCGTTAATAACTGTATGTCCGGCGTTATCTCCGCCCTGAAAGCGGATAACACAGTCAGCCTGACGGGCAAAGTAGTCCACCATGCGGCCCTTGCCCTCGTCTCCCCAGTTAAGACCCACCACGGCCTTGATCATTCCAACCAACTCCTTGATCATTGCTTTTGGGGTATCCCTCTCTAATTATAAGTCAATTACTGCTATAATGGATATTGTATTAGTTTACTGCAGCTATAAGGAGAGGTTATGGTATGCGACTTGAACTGTATAGAGTCTTCTATCACGTGGCCCGCTATGGCAGCATTTCTGAGGCCGCGCGGCAACTGTTTGCCTCTCAGCCGGCGGTCAGTCAATCTATCCGGCAGTTGGAGGATTACTTAGGTGCCAAACTGTTTGTGCGCGGGTCCAGAGGTGTGAGCCTGACCGCCGAAGGCGCGGTATTGTACGACTATGTGCAGCGAGGCTATAACACTTTCCTCACCGGGGAGCGGGCCCTCCGGGATGTTCTCACCCTGCAGAGCGGCGAAGTGCGTATTGGCGGCAGCGATACGCTCTGTAAGCATGTTCTGTTGCCGGTATTGCGCCGCTTTATGAGCAATCATCCACAGATAAAAATTCGCGTAACTAACCGGACAACACCGGAGTCGCTGGAGTTGCTGCGCAGACAGGAAGTCGACATGGCACTGGTTCACTTGCCCGAGGCCAGCGAGGAGTTTGACCTGACGCCGATTCGTCAGATCACCGATTGTTTTGTCGCCAACGCCAGGTTCGCAGAAGCTCTGCAGCATCCCCTGCACGCCAGTGCCCTGTCTCAATTGCCACTGCTGGTTCTGGAGAGAGAGACCAGCACCCGGGAGTCCCTTGACGCCTGGGCTGCGCGGCAGGGTGTCGTGCTGACTCCCGAGGTGGAGCTTGGCAGTGTGGATCTGCTGGTGGAGTTTGCCCGGATCGGCCTGGGACTTGCCTACGTGGTGCGTGACTTCGTGGAGCGCGACCTGGCCGAAGGAGAGCTTCTGGAAGTCAGACTGGTTGACCCACCTCCCGGGAGGACTGTGGGATTAGCTACGAATGCCGCTTTGCCGCTGTCCAGAGCAGCACAGGAGTTTATGCAAATGGTCATCGCAGCAGGACAAAAAGGGGGGACCCTGGAGTGACTCTCGCAGACAAGCTAGCTTCATTGCCCGATCTGCCCGGAATATATCGCATGCAGGACGTGGACGGTAAAGTGATATATGTCGGAAAAGCCCGCTCCCTCCGGCAGCGAGTCAGGTCCTACTTTAGCCAGGGCGGTCAGGAAAACGCCAAGGTGAGAGCGATGGTGGAGAGGATAGCCGACTTCGATTACATTATCACCGACACCGAGCGCGAGGCCCTGGTTCTGGAGAGCAATATTATTAAGGATCTTAGACCTCACTACAACATCCGCATTAAAGACGACAAACACTATCCCTATCTGCGGCTGGGTACCGACGAGGCGTATCCCCGCCTTACCATCGTCCGTCGCGTGGCAAAGGATGGCGCCAAGTATTTCGGTCCCTACCCGAACAGCTCGGCCGTGCGGGAAATGCTTAAACGCATGAAGCGAATCTTCCCACTAAGACAGTGCAACCGTGACGTAGCCTACGGGACTCGCATCGGGCGACCCTGTCTGCATTTTCACCTCAAGCAGTGCCTCGGCCCCTGTCAGGGGGATGTCAAACCGGAGGATTACGCACAAATAGTGCGGCAGATGGAGATGCTGCTGGATGGCCGACACGAGGTCCTGCTCAAAGAGATGCGCCGCAATATGAAGCTGAGATCCACAGCCATGGAGTTCGAACAGGCAGCCCGTTTGCGCGATCAGATTGCCGCGGTTGAGGCGGTGGTGGAGCGACAGAAAATAGATACAGCCCGCGCCGATGAGCGGGATGTGCTGGGCCTGGCCAGTGGACTGGACGAATCATGCGTAGCGGTGTTTCGAGTGCGGGACGGCAAGGTGGTGGGACGCGAATCCTACATTCTGGCCGGGACTGCGGAGCAGGAACGCGCCGAGATAATGCGAGCTTTCCTGCTGCAGCATTACCGGACAGCCTCCATGACCCCCGGTGAGGTGGTGCTTCCCGAGCTGCCGGCAGAGGCAGAAGAAGTGGAAAATTACCTTCGTGAGGTCAAAGGCAAGAAAATGAGGCTCCTCGTGCCACAGCGCGGCGATAAAAAGTCTCTGGCAGACCTGGCCGGCAAGAACGCCCTGCAGGTATTGCAGGAGCGCTGGATCGCGCAAAACGGCAAGAAGGAGCTGCTTAGCCGTGCTCTGGATGAGCTTGCCCACTACCTGGGGCTGGGCGCGGCGCCAGAGCGCATGGAATGCTACGATATCTCCAATATCGCTGGAACCCTGTCTGTGGGCTCCATGGTGGTATTCGTGTCCGGCCAGCCCTCCCGCAGCGATTACAGGCGTTTCCGTATCAAGTGGGTAGAGGGAGCCAATGATTTCGCTTCGTTACATGAGGTGCTGACCCGCAGACTGAGCCGGCTTCGCGAAGGCAAGAAAGCGTTTGCCGTGCAGCCTGACTTGATCATAGTAGATGGAGGCAAGGGCCAGCTCAGCGCCGCCGTCGATGCCCTGCGTCAGGAGGGATACAGCCACATACCCATTGCGGCTTTGGCCAAGCAGGAGGAGATTATATTCCTGCCTGACGCAGATGAAGCCATACGCCTGCCGCGTCACTCTCAGGTGCGTTATCTTATGCAGCGTATTCGCGATGAGGCCCATAGGTTTGCCATTACATACCACCGCGAGTTGCGCAGCAAGAAGGGTGTAGCTTCACTATTGGAGGGTTGCCCGGGCATAGGTCCCGCCAGGCGCAAGGCGCTGCTGGCGCATTTTGGCGGCCTGCCTTCTTTACGCGCCGCCTCCGTCACAGAGATCGCTGCCGTTAAGGGTATGACACCGGCTCTGGCAGCAGCACTGCAGGAATACCTTGCAAACGAGTTCTAAGTCGCGCGTCTTTTTCTCGAGACGGCAGGAAAGGCTTTTACCATTGTCGAAGGTATACTTCCGTCCTTGCCGAAGGACTTTTTTTCACCTGGGTCAAGAGGAGGGCTCCATCAATGGCATTATCACCCCGGATAAAAGTGAAAAGCAAAACCTCTCGAGGGGGATTTGCCATCATTTACAACGAATTATGGACCGACTATATGCCGCATATAGGAGGTCAGGGGGCTCTGTTGTATTGCTATCTCAAGTCTGTGATCGACGGTGAGATACCCGACCCCTGCTGTGAGGAATGGGCCGAGGCGGTGTGTCGCCCCCTGGGCCTGTCCGTCGCCGAGAGCCATCAGGCTTGGGCGCTGATGCAGGAGATGGGTCTCATTACCTATGAAGACGAGTGCTATGTCCTGCACGATCCCAAGGCCTCTCCTGGCCGGGCGCTTAACGTAGACGTCGAAAGGCTGTCAGCGTATGGAGCAGTTGAGGAACTGTTTGGACGACCATTGAGCGGAGCCGAGGTCTACCAGTTGGAGACTCTGGCTGAAGAACATGCGGAAGACATGATTGTAACCTCGGCGCGCTACGCGGTACTGGCCGGAGCTTTCAGTTTACCCTACATGAAGCAAATATTGCTCAACTGGAAGGCAAAGGGAATCAGTACAGTGAAGGAAGCCGAAGAGGACCACCGGCGCTTCAGCACCGAGAAGGCGAAAAAACACGCCCGCGGCGGCGCTAAGCCGACAAAGGGCAAAGAAACCAGGGAAGCATCGCCCGAGGTCAGCTATGACGATGAAGAAATGATATTTCGGAGAATGATGCGGGCAGCCAGAGGGGAGGACAAGAGGCATGTCTAGGGGCGCCGGATCCATGGGGGCTATTTGGGAAGCAGCAGAGCGCAGAAAGCGCGTTCTGTCCGAGCACCCTCGTCTGGCCACACTGGAAGAGGCGGTAGCTCGATCACTGCTCCTTGGGGTAGCATCTCCTGGGCTTTCAGCGGAAGCCGCTGCCGCCAGAGAGGCCCGCGCCGCGTATCTCAGCGAACATGGTATCCCAGCAGATTATGCAGAGCCGAGGTGGAACTGCAATTTGTGTCAGGATGAGGGATTCGTCAGCGGGGCCCCCTGTGTCTGCCGTCAGCAGGCTGAACTCAGCTACCGATTTGCCGGTTCACGGCTTCCGGCCATGCTGCGCTCCCAGACCTTCGAAAAATTCGACCTCAAATGGTATTCAGCCAGTCG
>DDWC01000143.1 GCA_002345475.1 Firmicutes bacterium UBA2296 | reverse complement strand
GAAGCAACACAGCGTTACGAGTTCGGTACAGCGGCGTCTGAATACTACCTGGGTCCATCCGGCCTGGCGGCCACTCCCGGAGGGCTGTGGGTGTCAGATTCGGTGAACTCCCGCTTGTTGCTGCTGAATTACGCCGGAGAACTGGTGGACGAGATACCTATTGCGCCTGCACAAGACGGACGCGCTGCCTATCCCACCAGCCTGGCCGTGGACGTGACCGGTTCCATCCATGTGGTGGATGCGGCTGGCTCACGCATAATGCGGTTTTCAGCACAGGGTGAACTGCAGTGGGAAGAGCGACTGGATCCAAGAACCGACGGGTCTCACCCCGAGGAAATATACGATATCGCCATGCTGCAGTTTGGCAAGTTGCTTATATCGGACTCCTGGTCGCGCCGCATGGAGCTCTGGGACGTGACCCCTCAGGGAGTCGTGTCACGACAGGCTCTCGATCAACCCGTGCCATCTTTCATGTTCCCCATCGACGTCGTCACCACCGACCAGCACCTCTTCATCCTTTCAGAGGATGTGGGCATGGGTGGTGAATCGGAATACGCCATTTACCGCCAGACAGGCGGCAATAGTGAGGTTGCGCTCTTTAGCGCCTCCTTTGACGGCGCCCCGCTAAAAAACGCAGTGCGCCTGGCCGTCCATGGCGAGAAGCTATACGTGCTGGGTATCGACCGAGTCCTGATTTACAGTCTGGACGGTGAAGAAATCGGCGTTCTGGGGGATGACCCCACAGATTGGGGCGGCTTTGCGGTGTCCAATCTCATGGGTGAGCCCATGGGCCCGCAAGGTATTGCCATAAGCGCCTTCGGCGAAGTCTACGTTGCTGACACCTTTGCCAACAGGCTGCTGGTATTCCACGCCGGGGGAGAGTTCATTAGACAACTTCCCCTGCAGAATAACGTCTTCCCTGTGGCCTTAACCTTCTCCCGCGACGGAACACATCTTTTCATCCTCAATTCCTTTGAGGGCAAGGTCATCAAAACAGATGCCGCCGGAAACACCGTGCTCACTTTCGCTTCGCCCGGGCAGGGTGAAGGGCAGTTGGGGGTAGTGGCCGACCTGGGTCTCTTTGACGGCCCCAGAGACATTGGTGTTGACAGTGCCGGCAATGTTTATGTGCTGGATACCTACAACGCCCGGCTGGTTAAGTTCAATTCCAGTGGTGTGTCTCTGGGCTCCAAAGGTTTCTTTGGAGGCGACCCAGGGGAGTTCTATCTGCCTTCTGGGATGTTTATTGACTGTGGCAAAGGCCTTATGTATATTGCCGACACCTATAATCACCGCATACAGGTGGTTGTCGTGCCATGCTGAGGCCCGGCGAACGCATAGATGATCTCCAGCGCGGCGGGCTATCCGTAATCCAGAGCGATGAACACTTCCCTTTTTCCATCGACGCTGTGCTTCTGGCGCATTTTGCCTCGCTCAAACCCAGGGACAAGGTAGTGGATCTGGGGACTGGATCCGGGGTAATACCGCTGCTTCTTAGCACTCGATCCGCCAAGTCCACAATCGTGGGCCTGGAGCTCAGGCCGGAGGCCGCAGATATGGCTAAACGGAGCGTGATCCTCAACGGACTGGACGATCAGATAAGCATCGTTCAGGGCGACATCCGCCAGGTGAAAAACAACCTGCCCGCGGGTGACTTCGATCTTGTAACCTGCAACCCGCCTTACCTGCCCATTGGGAGCGGAGAAATCAGTCCCGCAGATGGCAGGAGCATGGCCAGGCATGAGCTACACTGCACGTTGCAGGACGTAATAGATGCCGCCAACTGGCTGCTGAGGACAGGTGGCAGGTTCACTCTTGTTCACAGGCCGGAGAGGCTAACCGAGATAATCAGTCTCTGCCGCTCAATGCGACTTGAGCCCAAGCGGTTGCGTTTTGCGCACCCGATGCGGGGGCGTGATGCCAATATTGTGTTGGTGGAAGCCATGCGAAACGGCAAGCCGGGCCTTCGTGTCGAACCAGTAATCTACGTCCACAACAGCGACGGGACCTACACCCAGGATATTCTCACCCTGTACGGCGGAGGGAAACTGACATGAGCGGAACACTTTATGTCGTGGCCACCCCCATCGGCAATTTGGGCGACATCTCTGAGCGGGCCCTGTTAACTCTGCGCGAGGTCGATGCCATAGCAGCTGAGGATACCAGGCGCAGTATGGCCCTGCTCAGGCATTTTGACATCAGCACCAGGCTCATAAGCTACCATGAATACAGCACGGCATCCCGACATCTTCATATTCTGGACATGCTGTCCTCTGGCATGAACATTGCACTGATCAGCGACGCCGGCATGCCGGGGATAGCCGACCCCGGCGAGCAACTAATAGGTGACTGGATTTCTCAAGGTGGGCGGGTCACGGTAATACCGGGCGCCACAGCATTCCTGGCCGGCCTCGTCCTTTCCGGGCTGCCTGCCGGGCGATTTGCTTTCGAGGGCTTTTTGCCGCGTTCCGGTCAATTGCGCCGGCGTGTTCTGCGGGATTTGGTCGCAGAAAAACGCACTCTGGTGTTCTACGAAGCGCCGCATCGCCTGCAGGATACCCTGCAGGACATGCTGGCGACATTCGGAGAGCGCAGTGCGTCTATTTCCCGGGAAATAACCAAGGTCTACGAGGAGGTCCTGCGCGGTCAGCTGAGCGAACTGCTGCAGGAAGTCGGGACCCGCGAAGTACTGGGTGAGATAGTTCTGGTGGTGGCGGGCAAAGGAGACGATTACCTGAAGCCGCCAGTCGACGAGGCTGATCTTGACGCGGTCCTTGGCGAGTTGCTCGCTGAGGGCCACAAGCCAGCTCAGGCAGCAAAACAGGCGGCACAGCGCCTGGGAGTTGAGAGAAGCGAAGCTTACAGCAGGGCCGTGTTCCTGTCGCAGTCCATGCGTGGCGGAGGGGAGGAGCAATCTTGAAAAAGTATATCGTGCTGGCACTTTGCCTTATGCTTGCCATAACCGTGGTAATGCACAACCGCCCCCCGCAGGAGGCGGCAACGCCAACCCCGGAAGTGCCTTCCGGTGAACCACCCGTGGTCATGCCCGATCCGCCCGAAGTCAACGAACCCCTTCCGGTGGTGGAAAACGCCAATGAACTGGGCCGCGTGCCAATCCTGATGTATCATCGCATCGTGGCGGAGGAAGGTGAATGGGCACGCAGTATAGAAAACTTTCGCAACGACCTGAAGAACCTCTATGAAAGAGGATACACTCTGGTTAACCTCAGTGACTTCTATGACGGCAAGGCGCAGGTTCCTCCGGGGAGATCACCGGTAGTCCTTACCTTTGACGACTCCACCCGGGGCCAGTTCAACTATCTCCTGGACGCCGCCGGAGAGAAATATATAGATCCAGATTGCGCTGTGGGGATTCTCCTCGATGCTTATGCGCGCTGGCCCGAGCTGGGCCTGGCGGGGACATTCTTTCTCAATGGCAACCCGTTTGGCCAGAGTGAGTATTGGCAGGAGAAGCTAAAGCACATGGTCGATCTCGGCTTCGAGCTGGGTAGTCACACCTTCTCCCATCCCTTTTTCAACCGGATTACGGATGAGGAGATAAGGGCGGATATTGTTAAATTACAGCTACAGGTGTGGCAGGCTGTGCCGGGCTACCACATTCGCGCCTTAGCCCTTCCTTACGGCATAGCCCCGCGTGATCGCACTGTGGCAGTCTCCGGCTCTCATGACGGCGTCAGCTTCAACCACAGCTATCTGATGGAAGTGGGGGCGGAGCCGGCTTTTGCGCCTGACCATGTCAGGCACAACCCGCTTTCCATGCCGCGCATCGCTGCCACCGACGAGCTGCTGTCCCGCTGGCTGGACTGGCTGGACGGGCCTCTGCGCCGCTACATCAGCGACGGCAACCCCGACGTCCTCACCTACCCCGACGAACTGCAGGAGCAAATAAAAAAGACGCCTTAACGGCGCCAGTAGGTTTCGCTATTATTTTACTTTAGTAGCGAGTTCGCGTAGACACTCCTGGCAGATGCGCTTGCCTTCGTGGGTGATGATATCATCAGCGTTCTGGCAGAATATGCAGGCGGGCTCATACTTCTTCAGGATGATCTTCTCGGAGTCCACGTAGATCTCCAGAGAGTCCTTCTCTTCGATTCCCAGAGTTCTGCGGAGTTCAATGGGGATTACGATGCGGCCGAGTTCGTCAACTTTCCGAACAATACCTGTAGATTTCAACTTAACAACCTCCTTTTAACATAATTCGACAAAGTTCTACAAAGAAAGTATAGCAGTGCTGTAAATCAATGTCAACATATCTTTCTGGGAAGAGGTGACATCGGTGAAGAATATTTTTGCAGTGCTACTGGTAGTTCTGATGTGCGTGGGTTTGGCCATACCGGCCCAGGCGCTACAGGCGCTGTTTATCGACGGATTGCCGCTTCCCGTCTCGGATCATGTGTTGCGAGGCGGCGCATATTTTGTCCCTGTCAGGCCGCTGGCCGAGGCACTGGGCTATGAGCCCGTATGGAACGAGCGCACCCGCCGGGTCACTCTTGTGGGTCACGATAACGAAGTGACCCTGGCAGAGAGCGTCTATGTGCTGTTTAACGGCAATGTGCGGGTTTTGGACCGTGCCCCGGTGATGCTTCAGGGGGTCTTCTACGTGCCTTTGCGCGGCGTTTTGCAGCTACTTGGCGCCAGGGTTGATTACGTTTCGGGAGCTGAGAGCGTATTTGCCTACACCGAGACAGGGGGCGCGGCACGAGAAGTCCGCCCTTCGCCCAGTTTACATGGCGTTTTAAGCCGGTCGGGCGATGAAACCAGGCTGACGGTGCGCAACACGGGCCGTTTCAGTCTGAACCTGGTGCCGTTAGTCGTGGCGCCAGACAACAGTCGCCTGAGCCTGGTAAGCTGGGTGGAGGCAGAGACCGGGGTTCCCGTCAACAGCCTCAGGCCTGGCCGAGAATATGAAACGCTACTGAAATTCCCCGCCTGGGTCACCGGCCAGGATCAGGTGGAAGTTATATGGGTAGACAGCACTCGGTTTCGCGGCGTGACGCCCGCGCCGTCCGATATAGCCATGAGCTTTACGGTAAGTTTTCGGCCCGCCAGCCGCTAGGACGGCAAGTGCTAATTTGACGCTGTAATGCAGTTTGACGGAGGTAATAATATGACACAGAAAAAGTACTACCTGTCGACGCCACTATACTACACCAATGCCAATATCCACGTGGGCCACGCCTATACCACAGTAATCGCCGACGCCCTGGCCCGCTACAAACGGCTCGAAGGGTACGATGTATGTTTCGTGACCGGAACAGACGAACACGGCCAGAAGGTGGAGAAGAATGCCCAGGCGGCCGGCCTGCCGCCCAAACTTTTCGTGGACAAAATCGTCGGCGAGATCAAGAATGTGTGGGAATCACTGGACATCTCCTATGACGTTTTCATCCGGACCACCGATGACTACCATGAGCGGCAAGTGCAGCGTATTTTCCAGCGCCTGTTCGACCAGGGAGACATCTACCGCAGCGAATACGAGGGGCATTACTGCGTGGATTGCGAAGCCTTCTGGAACGAGCGACAATTGGAAGAGGGGCGTTGCCCGGACTGCAAGCGCGACGTACAGTGGGTTACCGAAGAAAGTTACTTCTTCCGACTTTCCCGCTACCAGGAGCGACTGCTGAAACACCTGGAAGATCATCCTGACTTTATCCTGCCTGTTTCACGCCGCAACGAGATGATCAACAATTTTCTGAGGCCCGGCCTGGCCGACCTTTGCGTGTCCCGCACCACGCACACCTGGGGTGTGCCGGTGCCCTTCGACCCGGGACATGTAATATACGTGTGGGTGGATGCTCTCAGCAACTACATCACAGCCATAGGATATGGCGAAGATCCCGACAACTTCACGCGATACTGGCCGGCGGATTTGCACCTTATGGGCAAAGAAATCGTGCGCTTTCACTCCATCATTTGGCCGGCCTTGCTATTAGCGCTGGATCTCCCTCTGCCCAGGCACATCTTCGGTCACGGGTGGCTGCTCTTCGCCGACGACAAGATGTCCAAGTCAAAGGGCAATATTGTGTACCCCGGAGACATGGTAAAGCGCTACGGATCGGACGCACTGCGCTACTATCTGCTGCGCGAAGTGCCCTTCGGCAGCGATGGTAACTTCAGCGAGGAGTTGCTGGTGGCTCGCCTCAACTCGGATCTGGCCAATGATCTGGGCAACCTGCTGAGCCGCACTGTGGCCATGATAGAACGTTACTTCGACGGCCGTGTGCCCGTGCCCGCAGCGGCGGCTCATCCCGACGCAGAGCTGACAGCTCTGGCGAGTGGCGCCAAGGCTGCTCTGGTGCAGGCCATGGAGGAGCTTCAGTTCGGACCCGCTTTGAGTGTGATAGCAGACGTAGTCAAGCGGGCGAATAAATACATTGACGAAACGGCCCCCTGGGTGCTGGCCCGGGACGAGGCGCAGAGAGACAGGCTTGGCACTGTGCTTTACAACCTGGCCGAGACTCTGCGCATTTGCTCAATCCTTTATCTTCCCTTTATGCCCCGTTTGCCCGAGCGGATCTGGAGTCAGCTGGGCTTAACAGACGCCACTCACGCCCAGACAAATTCCTGGAGTTCGGCAGGGAGCTTTGGCGCCTTCCCGTCTGGTGCCACTGTGCGCAAAGGAGAGTCGCTCTTCCCCCGGGTGGACTGGGCCAGAACACCTGAGCCGGCACCTCCAGCCGCGCCGCTCAACCTGCAGCCGGAAATCGACATCAGCGACTTTGCCAAGGTTGATCTGCGCGTCGGCACAATACTGGCTGCCGAGAGAGTAGAAAAGGCCGACAAACTATTGAAGCTGCGGGTTTCACTGGGGGCTGAAGAACGTACCGTGGTGGCGGGAATCGCCGCCAGTTACAAGCCAGAAGACGTGGTGGGGCGACAAATAGTGCTGGTGGCCAATCTCAAGCCGGCCCGCATCCGCGGTATCGAGTCCCAGGGCATGATCCTGGCAGCGTCCGATGACAGCGGGCTTCAGATTATTGGGCCCGGCCAGGCCATAACAGCAGGGTCGCGCGTGAAATGAAACCTGTCCTGATAGACACCCACGCTCATCTCACCGACGAACGTCTGGCTGGGGACATCAGTCAAGTGCTGGCCAAAGCCCGGGAAGCAGGCGTGGCTGCTGTCATCAACGCCGGCTACAATATGGACTCGTCCCGAGCCGTTTACTCCCTGGCCGGGAGTTGCGCACCCTGTTACGCCGTGGTCGGCATTCAGCCCAGTGAGGCCCCGCAGGCTCTGGGCGCAGAGCTCGGGGAAATAGCCACCATGTTGGCGCATCCCAAGGTAGTAGGCATCGGTGAAATAGGCCTGGACTATTACTGGAATGCACACCCAAAGGAAGTGCAGATGGCTGCCTTTGTCAGGCAGATCGAACTGGCCAAAGAGTTCAAAGTGCCCTTTGTGGTCCATGACCGCGACGCCCACGGCGATATCCTCGAGGCCCTTAACCGGTGCGCCCCCTATCCGCAGGGGTTTGTCATGCATTGCTTCTCCGGCAGCCCGGAGTTTGCCGAGATCTGTGTAAAGCTGGGCGGCTATATTTCTCTGGCCGGTCCCGTGACCTTCCGCAATGCGGTTAAGCCGGCCAGGGTGGCCGCCAGCGTGCCCTTGGAGCGGTTGTTGCTCGAAACCGACTGTCCCTACCTGACGCCCCACCCCTATCGCGGCCAGCTCAATCATCCCGCATACCTGCCGCTTATAGCAGAGCGCATCGCCGAGCTACGGGGTCTGACGCTTTCCCAGGTGGCGGCACAGACCACTGCCAACGCCTGCCGGGTTTTTGGTCTTAAGGAGGTGCCTGAATCATGGCTGGAGATTTGACGAAACCCTCAGTGGTGGCTGCTTTACTGGCCAGACATAGGCTGCGTCCCAGCAAGGGGCTGGGGCAGAATTTCCTCTGCGACAGCAATGCGCTGCAGAGGATAGTTGACGCTGCCGAAGTCACCGAGTCTGACACCTGTGTGGAGATAGGCCCCGGACTGGGTACCCTCACCAGAGAACTCAGTCGGCGTTGCCGCCATGTAATTGCCATTGAGAAGGACCGCAAGTTTACACCCGTACTGGCCGACAGCCTGTCCGAGTGTGGCAATGTGGAGATGGTTTGGGGGGATGCGCTGCAGGTGGATATGGCCGCGTTGCTGGCGCCACATCCCGGTCCCTACAAAGTGGTGGCCAACCTGCCCTACTACATAACCACACCCATTCTCATGAGCCTCCTGGAGTCCGGACTACCCTGGGAGCGACTGGTCTTCCTGATGCAAAAGGAAGTCGCTTTGCGCATCGTAGCCAAGCCCGGCAGCTCTGACTACGGAGCCCTTTCCGTGGCCGCGGGGTATTATGCACAGGCCCAAATCGTTGCCCATGTGCCGCCGCAGGCCTTCTTTCCGCCTCCCAAAGTAAGTTCCACCGTTCTTCTGCTGCAGGCCATAGCCAATCCCGTCGAGCACCACGGCGTCCTCGACCAGAAGGTCTTCTTCGCTACACTGAAGGCCGCCTTCGGCCAGAGACGCAAAACCCTGCTCAACGCCCTGGCCGGCGGAGGAACCCATGTCAGCAAGGACGATTTGCGCCAAATTATCGCCAGCCTCGGTCTGCGCGAGGATATCAGAGGAGAAGCGCTTTCGCTGGCGGATTTTGTCCGCCTCGGCAACGAAATATTCCAGGCAGGGAGGTGAGGCAGGTGTTTGTCAGCCCGACCAAAGGCCCGATGTCCCTCGAGGACATGGTGGCCGACATCCTCTCCTATATCAACTACGACCCTCATGGCGAGTATCAGCTAGTCATCGGCAGCGACTCACACAACGGGGCTGGCACTCATATCGTGACTGCCGTAATCATCAGACGCCTGGGCAAGGGTGCGCGCTATTTCTATCGTCACAGCCACCACGAGATCATCCGCAGCCTGCGCCAGAAGCTGTATTACGAAACAGCGATTTCCCTGGAAGTTGTGCAGGCCCTGCGCGAGCAGTTGGAGCAGGACGGCGCCGGCGAGCTTAACATCGAGATACACATCGACGCCGGTTACGTCGGGCCCACCCGCGAGCTTATCAAAGAAATAGTTGGCATGGTGGTGGCCAACGGCTTGTCTGCCAAGGTCAAGCCCCACTCTTTTGCGGCTTCTTCGGTGGCCGACAGGCATAGCAAGTAACTCTATTATCTGAAAAATTGTTCTTGACATTAATTGCCCTGTGTTGTTATAATATTTGGTTTTTGTTGACAACTTCCGCCCTGAAATGCTATAATCCATACAGGCAAGCAGGAAAGGGTGATTGTATTTGACCACTAACGTGCTGGCGGACATCCGAAAGGACCTGGAGTTGCATCTGGGTGAGAAGGTATGGCTTAAAGCCAACAGAGGCAGGCGCAAAGCTATGGTTCGCGAAGGTGTTATCGAGAGCACCTATCCTTATCATTTCCTGGTGAGGATGGGAGACGCGCACAATTACAGTCGCATTTCGATTAGCTACGCTGATGTTCTCACCCAGTCGGTGGAACTGGCCATTGGTGCTCCAGAACATAAGCTCACCGCAGAGCTTGGCAAGTAGCGGAACTTGTGGCCCCGGAAGGGGCCATTTTTCTTTGCCGCCCCGCTGTCCTGCTATTTTTGTGGCAAATGGAATAGTGGTGTATTAAAATGGATGGGAGGTGAGGTCTGTGCTGAGGCTGTTTTCCCCGGCCAAGGTGAACCTGTTTCTTAAGATTCATCACCGGCGCCCCGACGGCTATCATGAACTGACGACGGTTATGCAGACGGTGGATTTTGGCGACTATGTCAGTCTCGTCGCCGCCGATCGGTTGCGGTTAACCGCTCCACCTGAGGTGCCACAGGGTTCGGATAACCTGGTCTGGCGAGCTGCCGAGGCCTATTACGGGGCACTGGGCCGTATCCCACGGGTCCATATTTCCCTTCAGAAGAATATCCCGGTGCAGGCCGGCCTGGGCGGAGGGAGTAGCAACGCCGCCACCGTGCTCAGAGGGCTAAACGCCATGCATGGCTTCGCCCTGCAGGCGCAGACTCTCGCCGAGCTGGCGGCCGGCCTGGGTTCCGATGTGGCGTTTTTTCTGCACGGGGGCACCGCTCTGGCCACCGGACGAGGCGAGAAGGTTAGTCCCTTGCCCGATCTACCGCCCTTTTACGTCCGCATAGTTAAGCCAGCCTTTGGCCTGAGCACCCGGGAAGTATATGCCCTGTGGTCAAACGGAGGGATGGAGGCGGCGCGCCAGGACCTGATGTCACTGCTTGCGGATTTCGACCTCAAGGGTTTGCTGCACAATGACCTTGAACAGCCTGCTTTTGCGCTGCATCCCGAGTTGATGCGGCTCAAGGAACGCCTGGTGGCAGAGGGTGCAGAGGCCGCCTTGCTCAGTGGCAGCGGCTCTGCGGTCTTTGGTGTCTACCGGCAAAAACCCATTCGCCGACCCGCTCAACTCAACGGAGCAGAGGAATGGCTGGTGCGCACCCTGCCGGCTTTCGACATCGTAGAGTGAACTGATAAAAATAAGTAACGCGTCCGAAGGAAGGAGAATTTCCGTGCCTGAGAAACTCGTGCCCATCAAACTGGACAACTACAAACCACTGCGGGAGATTGTCTTCGAGCATCTGCGAGAGGCCATTATCTCCAGCCAGCTAAAGCCTGGTGAGCGTCTCATGGAGCTACAGCTGGCCGAGGAAATGGGCGTAAGCCGTACACCGGTCCGCGAGGCAATTCGCAAACTGGAACTGGAGGGCCTGGTGGTAATGGTGGCCCGCAGAGGGGCCTATGTTTCTGACCTCAGCATTCGCGACATCGCCGAAACCTTCGAGATCCGCGCCGCTCTGGAATCACTGGCTTCAGGGCTTGCTGCCGAGCGCATTACCCCCGAGGAATTGGAACAGCTGGAGCGCACCCTGGTGCAGATAGGCGAAAGCATCGAGCAGAACAACATGGACGAAGTGGTCCGGCTGGACGAAGAGTTTCACGCCATTATGTATAGCGCCAGCCGCAACCAGAGGCTGACACAGATAGTTAGCAACCTGCGCGAGCACATAACTCGCTTCAGACTCAGTTCCCTGGCCATCCCTGGGCGGTTCAAATCCGTTTTCCAGGAACACAAGAACATTGTTGAAGCTATTTCCGAACGCAACAGTACCCTGGCGCAAGCCCTGGCCAAGGAGCACATAGAGAACGCAGAACACTCCCTCATGGAATGGGTACGCGAGCATAAAGCATAGACAGGGGGAACGAGCATGCACGCCATTATCCTGGCCGGTGGCGGAGCTAAGGTAGATGCCTTCGCCGAGCAACACGGCGCCATCAACAAAGCTCTCATAAATATTAACGGCAAGCCCATGTTCGAGTATGTTTTCGATGCCATTACCGCGTCAAGCCGCATAAAGGACGTGGTCATCGTCGGCCCAGTGGAGGATTTCGGCAAGTACGTCCGCCCCGGCGTCACAGTTGTTCCCGACAGCGGCGACATTACGGACAACTGCCTTACCGGCATCCGCAGTTTGCCCAAAGACGGTCGCAGGGTAGTGCTCTTGACCAGCGACATCCCCCTGATAACCACGGAGATTCTCGACCGCTACATTGATCAGGTGGCGGTCATGGAAGGTGACCTCTTCTATCCTCTAATATCCCAGCAAACTAACGAAGCGCGTTTCCCTGGTATGAAGCGTACCTACGCCAGGTTGCGCGAGGGAGTCTTTACCGGAGGTAATATCATGGTGCTTGACCCTGTGATTGCCGAGCCTATCGCGGCCGTAGTCAAAAAACTGGTGGAGAAACGCAAGAATCCCCTGGCCATGGCTTCTGTCGCCGGTCCCTTCACTCTCCTGCGTCTGGCCGCAGGGACCCTTTCCATAGCGCAGGCCGAGAGGCGTGTCAGCCAGATACTGCACTGCCGCGCCGTGGTGGTGCTCTGCGGTTTTGCAGAGATAGGGACAGATGTGGACAAAGAAAGTGACCTGGCTCTGGCCGAAGCGGCCCTGATGACGTCATGAGCGAACGATTAACCAAGTCGGCCCGCGTCGCCGCGCTGGTGAAGATGTTGCTGGACAGCCCCTACGAGATGCTCTCGGTGAGCGATTTGGCGGAAGAGTTCGCCGTGGCCAAGTCTTCCCTCAGTGAAGATCTCGCTGCCGTGCGCACTGCCTTTGAAAAACTGGAGCTTGGCAAGCTGGAAACGCTGGCCGGCGCGGCCGGCGGCATTCGCTACATCCCGCGACGTAGCTCCGCTCATCTGGCCGCCATGGTCGACGCTTTATGCCACAGGCTCTCGGATGTGTCCCGGGTTGTTCCCGGAGGCTATCTCTATGCCGCCGACATTCTCTCAGATCCCGCCTTCCTCTTCAGCCTGGGTGAAGCCATCGCCGGACTCTATGACGGCAACAGAGTGGATGCCGTGGTCACTGTGGAGACCAGGGGCATTCCCCTG
>DDWC01000161.1 GCA_002345475.1 Firmicutes bacterium UBA2296 | reverse complement strand
CGGAAAAAATCTCGTTAATTACATTAACTTCTGTAGTGATTTACTGTTCTCTTTGTGCTAAAATGAACGAGGTCATACTGTGAATTATTTCACGCCAGTTCCACCCACGAAAGGAGAATCGACTTGTCAGAAAAGAAAGCCCTGAACAGACGCGAGTTCATCACCAAGGGCGGCCTGGCAGTGGCCGGTGCTACCCTGGCAGCCAGCGGTCTCAGTGCCGTACTGACTGGATGCACCCCGCAACAGGCCCAAACGCCGACACCCCAGCCCCCCGCACCGCCGGTGCAGCCTGAGGCCCTCGAGTGGCCAATGAAGTGGACCAAGCTCGATCTTGACAAGGTCACCGAGCGTTCCTATGCCTCTTATATGCAAAGTGGTTGAGGCTACGGAGTATCCGATGGTATCATCGGCCTGCTTCAGGATGAAGTAGGATATCCGTATAACCAGGTTCCCACCAAGGCTTTTACTTACGGCTCCGGCGGCTTCTACGGATGGGGCACCCTGTGTGGCGCGCTTTCTTCAGCCGTCCACATCATCAATCTCCATCACGACACCGCGGACGCGACGGCACTGACCAATGAGCTTCTCTCCTGGTACCAGCAGTGCGAGTTCCCCATTTACCAGCCAGAGGTCCAGAATCCGACTACAGTGGCCAACTCCGTACTATGCCACGTTTCGGTCACCAAGTTCATGGATGAAGCCGGTGTGGTACGTGCCTCAACTGAGCGCAAGGCTCGCTGTGGTGGCCTCACCGCCGACGTTTCCAAGTTCACGGTGCAGATGCTCAACGACTTCGCCGATGGTAAGTTCACCAGTCAATATAAGCCGGCGGCTTCCGTCGCTGCCTGTATGGCTTGTCACTCTACCGATTCACACGGCAAGGAAGACTGCCTGCCCTGTCACGGAGACCCGCACGCCAAATAGATATCGCCAACCAAAAGCCCGGCACACCAAACGGTGTACCGGGCTTTTTTTTGCTATTGCGCTAAACCTTAACCGGTTTACGTAAAACGTCTTACACATGCCAGCACTGTGCCAAGCAGGAGCAATGCCGAGCCATAAACCATAATGATAACCAGAGGTTTCAGCTTCAACTCCAGAACCAGGACGTCGATTGGAGGCTCTGGTTCCTGCCCTATAGTAAGCCAGGCCAGCCGCTGTTCTGCTTGCACCGACTGCAAGAAGAGCGTTTCACTGGTGTGGGGGATTGCCACACCGAAATACTCAACAATATCACCGGTGACTGTCATCCTGGGTCGGATAACCTGCTGATCGCCCAGGTAGCGAACTAGCACTGTTGCCTCGACGGTGGCCGATGATCCTGTACCGTGGTCCATGCTTAATGTCAGCTCCAGCAGCTGCAGCGATAAATCTTCCCAGGTGAAAAACCGACCCTCACTCACAACAATCTGCGAGTCAAACTCCGACATGATTTCGGTGGGGCTGAGGTAGATGTCAGTAAACAGGTGCCGCCTGATGCCCGGCTCCCTGATCTCGGCTCCGCTACCTCGATAAATTAGAGGCTCGGCTGTGGCGCTAAACCCGCCCCGGCTCACCGTCACCAGCTGCCGGCCGCTCGGGTCATACCCCTGCCAGATAAAGGTGTAACCGAGCTCTTCTACGGGCCGTCCCTCGGCCAGCAGGACAAAGCTCTCTTTGACGTAAGAGCTGGAAAAGAGAAAACCCACTAAAATGAGTATCAGGCCGACGTGGGCCAAATATCCACCCGCAAAGCGCAGGCCTCTCTGGCGCAACACTTGCCACATGCGCGCGAGGTTGAGAATCAGTGCGAGCACACCGACTGCCAGAAAGATGAGATGCCCAATGTCCCTGACCCCCAGGGCAAACGCCGCCACCAAAGAGATCGCCATACCCAATACGGGCCACATCAGCTGTTCCTCAGCTTCCTGTCGTTCGACCTTGTCCCCTCGCAGAAGTAGCGACAATCCAATCAGTCCCATGAGGATAAGTGTTATAGGTCCGTTGGTAGTGGTGTAGAAAGAGGCGTCCACTGTCGCCGGAATGCCGTAGAGGCCCGTAACAATAGGGGCTAGAGTGCCGAGCAGTATCAGTGCACTTGATGCGAACAGCAAGCCCATGCCCGCGCCGAAAACATTGGCGCGGGTCAGCAAGCGCTCGTTCTCGGCGCTGTCAGCACTGCCCATAGCCCGGAAACGCCAGAAGAACAGCCCAAATCCCAGGGCGGCAAAACTCAGGATATATGTCGCCAGAGATCTGGTGATGGGGCTCTCAGCAAAGGCGTGCACAGAAAAATCCGCCAGCAGCCCGCTGCGGGTCACAAAAGTGGCTATAAGTACAAGCAAGTACGTAGTTATGGCCAGAAAATGATTGGCCCGCAGAATACCGCCACGTCTCTTTTGCACCAGTAACCCGTGTATCAGTGCTCCTGCCGTCAACCACGGCACGAGAGAAGAATTCTCCACCGGATCCCACGCCCAGTAACCGCCCCAGCCCAGTACCTGATAAGCCCATACTCCGCCGATTAGAATGCCTGCACCGAGCAACAACCATGACAGCAGGGTCCACGGTAACGCGGCATAAATCCCGCTGGCGTAATCTCCTTCCAGCAAAGCCGCCACAGCGTAGGCCATAGGTATGGCCAGAAGCGCATAGCCAAGCAGTATTACAGGGGGATGGATTGTCATCCATGGATTGAGCAGCAGCGCGTTTATGCCCCGCCCGTCGGTCGGCAAGTGAGACATCAGTTGAAAGGGGCTGTCCACCACCACGAGCCACAGGAGAAATGACTGGCTGAGGGCCAGGATTGCCGCCACAAAATCCGCTGTGTCCCTGCGCCGTATCCAGGCCAGAAGAATCAGGGCCAAGCCACCGCCCAAGGCCCAAAATAGCAGTGAACCCTGAGGACCCGCCCAGAATGCGGAAAGCTTGTACGGCCAGGCCAGGGCTCTGTCGGTGTGGCTGTAGA
>DDWC01000128.1 GCA_002345475.1 Firmicutes bacterium UBA2296 | reverse complement strand
TATCGAGGAGTTTGCCGCAGCCGCGCTGAGCTCAACTCATCCGGTCGATCTTGGCACAAGATGCACTGTTTTCATGAACTCGCGAGTGAAGCAGGCCCAGAAAGAGGGCGCGAATGTGTCAGACATATCCGCGGGCCTCTCATACTCAGTGGTTAAGAACGCACTCTATAAGGTTATCAAGCTGAAAGACCCTGCAGAAATGGGAGAACACATTGTGGTGCAGGGTGGCACCTTCTGCAACGAAGCTGTCTTGCGGTCCTTTGAGTTGCTTACGGGCAAACAGGTGGTGCGACCCCCAGTGGCTGGAATCATGGGTGCTTTGGGGGCGGCATTGCTGGCCCGGGACCACTACTCCGGGGAAGGAGTAAGCAGCCTGATCTCCCTCGCCACCGTTGACGCGTTTGAGGTCAAAACCAGCGCCGGGAGTTGTCGTCTGTGCGAGAACAACTGTATGTTGACCATTCACCGCTTCGACGACGCCACCAGGCATGTCGCCGGGAATCGCTGCGAGCGGGGTGCTGGCAAGGCGGCAGTGGAGGACGCCCCTCCCAACCTTTTTGCATACAAGTATAAGAGACTGTTTGATTATTATGTTTCTCTACCAGCGGGTTCAGTCAGGCGCGGGGTGGTCGGTTTACCCAGGGTACTGAACATGTACGAAAACTACCCCTTCTGGCACACTCTCTTCACAGAACTGGGCTTTTCAGTGCTACTGTCCTCGCCTTCAAGTAGCGATATCTACCTGGGAGGACTTGAGACAATACCCTCAGAGTCGGTATGCTATCCGGCCAAGTTAGTACACGGCCATGTTGTGGATCTCATTAACAAGGGATGCAACTACATATTTTACCCATCGATCAGTTATGAACACAGGGAACAGACCGGCGCAGACAACTGCTTTAACTGCCCCATCGTCATCTCCTACCCTGAGGTGATAAAAAATAACGTCTATGAGCTGCGCGAGCACAGTGTCATGTTCCAGCATCCGTTCCTGCCTTATAACAGCCCCAGACACATGCTGAAACGTCTGGTAGAGGAACTGGCACACTTCCGTGTTGGCGTCCACGAAGCCAGAGTTGCGCTGGATAAAGCCTACGCCGAACAGGCGAGGTACGTGCAGGACGTCAGGAATGCCGGTGAGGCTGTTTTACACCAGCTTGCTTCCTCAGGCCGGAAAGGGATAGTCCTTGCCGGGAGACCCTATCATGCCGATCCTTACGTACATCACGGTATCCCAGAAATGATCAACGCCCTTGGTCTTGCGGTTCTGAGCGAAGACAGCGTCGCTCATCTGGGGACTGTGCCAAGGCCACTGCGGGTCGTGGACCAGTGGGCGTACCATTCACGGCTTTACGGAGCCGCAGCTTGTGTTGCGGCGAACGATTCGCTGCAACTGGTTCAGCTGAACTCCTTTGGTTGCGGCCTGGATGCCATAACCACGGACCAGGTAGAAGAGATACTTCGTCCCAGAGGGAAGATTTACACCTGCCTCAAGATAGACGAAGGCAGCAATTTGGGTGCGGCTCGCATTCGGATACGCTCGCTGGTGGCCAGCCTCCGCAAAATTGACTCCGCCAGAGGAAAGGATGAGCCGGTGGGTGGTTTTCTGCGGCGGGAGTTCACCAGGGAAATGCGCAGGCAACATACCATTCTTGTCCCGGAGATGTCGCCGATACATTTTCAGTTTCTGCAGGAGGCCTTTCGTCAAAGCGGTTATCAGCTTGTGGTGCTGCCTGCACACGACAGGAGAGCGGTGGAAGTCGGACTAAGGTACGTCAATAACGATGCTTGCTATCCGTCCATACTGGTCATTGGGCAGCTCATAGAAGCCCTTCAGTCCGGCGATTTTGACCTGTCGAGAACTTCGGTAATGATATCCCAGACTGGTGGAGGATGCCGAGCCACCAACTACATCGGCCTGCTGCGCAAGGCGTTGGCTGACGCCGGCTTCGCCCATGTGCCGGTTATTTCCCTGAGCGCTACCGGTCTGGAGAAGAACGCAGGTTTTCGCTACACCCCTGCTTTGCTCCATCGTGGCCTGCTGGCGGTGATGTACGGCGACATCCTCATGAATTTGCTCTACCGGGTCAGACCATATGAGCGTTTTCCGGGTTCTGCCAACAGGCTATATGAAAAGTGGGTGGCGCGCTGTATTAGCTCGCTGAGGAAGGCCAGCTGGTTGCATTACAGGAGCATTGTAAAAGACATGGTAAATGACTTTGAAAATATGGAGCTAGTAGCGATTGAGAAACCAAAGGTTGGCCTGGTGGGCGAAATACTGGTTAAGTACCACCCGACAGCCAACAACGATGTGGTGGAACTGGTGGAGAGGGAAGGCGCGGAGGCGGTGGTCCCGGGCCTGATGGATTTCCTTCTCTATAGTCTCCTGCAGTTCCGTTTCCAGAATCGTTATCTCGCCGGAACCCGTCTGGCCAAGTATGTGGGACTTACCGCTATTGCGATTTTGGAGCTGTACCGACGTCCCTACAAGCAGGCCCTTGAGGGTAACTCTCGCTTCGTTGCGCCTAAGGCGATCGGAGAAATCGCCGAAGAGGCTTCACGAGTTCTTTCCCTTGGCCACCAGACAGGTGAGGGCTGGTTTCTTACCGGAGAGATGATTGAACTGATAACCAGCGGTGTAAAGAACATAATCTGCATGCAGCCCTTTGCCTGTCTACCCAATCACGTCACCGGCAAGGGGATGATCAAAGAACTGCGACGCCTTTTCCCGGGGACCAACATAGTGGCTGTCGATTATGATCCGGGGGCGAGTGAGGTAAATCAGCTGAACAGGATTCGCCTTATGCTTACCAACGCTTTTGCCGGTGTGAGCGACAGTGAACAGGAGCGCCGACCGGCTCTGGTTGCCAGAGCCGCCGAGTCAGCGACACGCGACAATTAGCTAACGATAGGGGGACATTTATTGCGCACGCATATACTATTTGATCTCGACGGCACGATGCTGCCCATGGACACAGAAGCTTTTTTGGGGGCATACCTGCAACTTCTGGGCAAAACCTTTGCCGATGTCGCTCCACCTGACGTCTTCGCCCGTCATGTCATGGAGTCGAGCATGGCCACAATACGCGATCAGAGCGCAGAACTGACCAACAAGGAGAAATTCATGAAGCGATTTATCCCCCGCGTTGGCAGGCCAGAAGAGGAACTCCTGCCTCGCTTCGATAAGTTCTACCTTGACCAGTTTCCGTATTTGGCGCGATACTCCAAACCTTCTCCCCTGGCGAGGGTGCTGGCTCAATCAGCGCTTGCCAAGGGGTACGAGATTGTCATGGCCACTAATCCGGTCTTTCCCCGCCAAGCGGTGTTGGAGCGGATGAAATGGGCAGACCTCGACGACCTGCCATGGCGACACATAACAAGCTATGAAGAAACCAGGTTCTGTAAGCCTAGCCCACGCTATTTTGCAGAGATAATGGATACCCTGGGGACTCACCCTTCCCGCTGTCTTCATGTGGGCAACGATATGGAAGAGGATTTTGCTGCCGTCAAAGCTCGACTGCCCGTGGTCATGGTGAGCGACTTCCTCATAAATCGTGAGAACAGACCGCTCACCGACTGTCTCTATCACGGCACGCTATCTGATGTTACCCAGTGGTTTGCAGACAGCCAATAGTTGAAGAGAGAAGGCCCCCCTCCCGAGTAGGAAGCTACGCGGGAGGGGGGTTTGGGTTTTTTGGACTCTTCAGGCATCAGCAAAGCCTGATTCTGGCACAATGGTGACAAGTCGAAGCTCACTACCTGAGCTGTGGTGGAGGTATGAAAGGCATGGATATCGACGTAGTTCGCTGCAGGCTGTCCATGGCACGGGGCCGCAGCAAAGCGGATCTGGTGTTCAAAAACGGTCGGGTCGTCAACGTCTTCACCGGCGAGGTGGTTGAGGCTGATGTCGCTGTTTCGGGCGACCAGATTGTCGGCGTTGGTCGCTATTCCGGGCACAGGGAAATCGACCTGCAGGGGCGATATCTCTGCCCCGGCTTCATAGATGCTCATGTGCATCTCGAGTCGACCATGCTGGCCCCGGCTCGTGTGGTCATGAGCGCTCTGGCGCGGGGTACCACCACCTTCATAGCTGACCCTCATGAAGCGGCCAATGTTGCTGGCCTGGCAGGGATAAAGTACATTCTTGACCAGACGGAAAACATTCCCGCCAATGTCCTGGTAATGATGCCTTCCTGTGTGCCGGCTACCGCCGAAGAGGACAACGGGTCCCATCTCTCTGTGCACGAGATGGCTGAGATGGCCGGACACCCCCGTCTGCTGGGCCTCGGTGAAGTGATGGATTTTGTCTCTGTCATCGAAGGCGACGCGGATATGTTCGCCAAACTTGATTTGTTCGCCGGGCGTGCCATCGACGGCCATGCCCCTGCGCTCTCGCCAGAGGACCTTTCGGCTTATGTTTTCTCGGGCATAGCGTCGGACCATGAAGTGGACAGTTTTGCCGATGCTCTGCGCAAGCGGAGAGCAGGACTTCAGGTGCTCATCCGGCAGGGTACAGCCGCTCACAACCTGCCGGATGTCGTCACGGGACTCCTCGCGTCGGGTATTGATACCGCCGGCTTCTCCTTTTGCACCGACGACAAGGACATCATTGACATCGAGCGTGAGGGGCATATTGACCACAATGTCCGTCTGGCGGTAGCGCTGGGCCTGGATCCCGTCAAGGCTATTCAAATGGCCACTATCAATACTGCGCGGCATTATGGGCTGCGCCGACTTGGCGGCATAGCTCCGGGCTATCAGGCAGACCTGCTGGTGCTGGATGATCTGCGTCGACTGTCGGTGAAGGCTGTCTTCCATAGAGGTAGAGAAGTAACGCCTGGCTGGCCAGAAGTCGTCAGACCAACCCCTGAGGAACTGAAACGCAGCGTCAAGGTGGCTGCTGATTTTCAGAATAAGCTATCACTCTACAGTTCGGGCGGAGACATCCGTGTGATTAGACTGCTGGAGGGTCAAATTGTCACCAGTAGCGAGATGGCATCGTTGGAACACCGGGACGGTATCGCTTTGGCATCAAAGGAGTATAACAAAGTTGCCGTCATCGAAAGGCACAAGGGGAGTGGGCGAGTAGGAGTCGGCTTCGTAGCCGGGTTCGGTCTGGAGAACGCCGCCCTGGCCACCAGTGTGGGTCATGATTCACACAACATAATCGTGGTCGGCGACAACGATCCCGATATAATTCGTGCCGTTGAGGCGATCATAGCCATGCAGGGAGGCCTGGCCATAAGTAGCGGGGGACGCACGAAAATGACATTGCCGCTTCCTGTGATGGGTCTTATCAGCGAAGAAACGCCAGCAGTTGTTCAGTCCCGTCTGCAGGAGATGAAACTTCTGGCGAAGACTCTGGGGGTCAACGAGAATGTCGACCCTTTCCTGACTCTCTCTTTTATTGCTCTGCCCGTCATCCCGGAACTGAGGATAACCACAAGGGGACTTTTCGATGTTATCAAGAGGGCATATCACTACTAGGAGGCCACCCGCCGGCAAGTAACCCGACGACAGCAGGGGCCGAATAGAGGGATTATTACTGTAAGCGTAGAATTAAGTAGGTCAGTCGACAGCCGCTTCAAGTGCCTGTTCATAAGAATAACCTCGCGGAAGGAGGCTAGGACAATGACCTTTCAACAGTTTACGATATTTTCTTTGCTGGCGGCGATCCTTGGTCTGTTTGTCTGGGGGCGCTGGCGCCATGACGTAGTCGCTCTCCTGGGCCTCTTGGTGGCAAGCACTCTGGGTTTGGTCTCTGCCGCAGACGCCTTCTCCGGGTTTGGGAACCCCGCTGTTATCACGGTAGCAGCTGTACTGGTTCTGAGCAAAGGCCTGATGAACTCCGGTATGGTTGACTACATAGTACGCTCGCTATCTCGTGTTGGGAATAATCAGGTCTTGCAGCTGGGGGCTCTGGTCCTCGGCGTGACCGTTTGCTCGGCATTCATGAACAATGTTGGCGCTTTGGCGCTCTTTATGCCGGTAGCTATTCGCATGGCCCGCAAAGGTGACCGTTCTCCTTCGGTGTTTCTCATGCCTATCGCATTTGGTTCTCTCTTGGGGGGCCTGATTACCCAGATAGGCACGCCGCCAAACATCCTGATTTCTACTTTTCGTGCCCAGGCTACCGGAGGTGAGCCATTTCGCATGTTTGATTTTGCCCCGGTTGGTGCTGTAGTGGCGATTTGTGGCGTCGCCTTTATTGTGGTAGGTGGGTGGCGTCTTATTCCGCAGCGCAAAGGTAGACTGTCTCGTTCTGAGCTCTTTGATATTGATCACTACATTACCGACGTAACCATTCCGCCTGATTCACCCTTGGCGGGGAAACCCTTGAAGTACATTGAAGAAGCCACAAAGGGTGATGTAGTTGTAGTTGGGCATGTGCGAGACGGGCAGCGATTCCCCGCTCCGTCGCCGTACCGTCTGTTGGCAGACTGTGACACTCTCATTGTCAAGGCCAGTGCCGAGGAGCTTAAGGAACTGATTGAAGCCACCGGCATTGATCTGGCGGCTACCCATGTGATAAGTGAAGAAGAGCTTAGTTCAGAGGAAATAACAGTGGTCGAGGCCATTGTCACTGCCAACTCCAGCCTGGAAGGGCGCAGCGCTTTGGGTCTCGGTCTGCGTTCCCAGTACGGCATAAACCTGCTTGGCGTGGCCAGAGAGGGAGGTCGTCTGCGCTCCCAGCCCGGGAAGATTCGACTGAGGGCAGGTGATGTCCTCCTCCTACAAGGCGGTGTCGACTCGCTCCAGGAGGCAATGGCCTCATTGGGCTGCCTGCCGCTGGCAGAAAGGGGTTTGCGTTTTGGTCAGGGAGGCAGGGTGGCGCTGGCCGTGGGCATTTTTGCCGCTGCCATCATGGTCTCCGCTCTTGGCATAGTCCCCATTCAGATAAGTTTTGTTGCAGCCGCATTGGCCATGATTATGACCGGGTTTCTCTCTCTGCGCGAAGCGTATGAGAGCATAGAGGGTTCGGTAATAGTTATGCTGGCCGCCATGATCCCTGTAAGCGCGGCCCTTGAAACCACCGGAGCGGCGCAGTTGCTGGCTAACGCCATACTGGCGGTCTCGGGCAGGGCCGAGGCCTGGCTAGTCCTGAGCCTGGTCCTGTTGGCCACCATGCTCTTGTCAAACATTGTTAATAACGCCGCGGCAGTGCTGCTTATGGCTCCCATAGCCCTTGGCATCAGCGTCGGGCTTGGCGCCAGTGCCGACCCCTTCCTGATGAGCGCCGTAGTTGGTGCCTCCTGCGCGTTTATGACACCGATAGGTCACCAGTCAAACACCCTGATTATGGGGCCTGGTGGGTACAAGTTCGCAGATTACTGGCGTCTGGGACTGCCCTTGAGCGTAGTTGTGGCTGCTGCAGCTGTTCCCATGATACTGCGCGTCTGGCCGTTGTTTGCCTAGGGCTCCCCTGAGCTGCTGGCCATGCCCGAAAACAAAGTGGGTCGGCAAGTGCTATAATAGTAAGGCAAGAGAAAACAAGCACGGTGATTTACGCCGTTTGTGGGCATCGAACCAGTGAGGAGGTGGTGCATTTGACTAAGGGCATAAAGAGAATTCTCCTGACCGCCCTGGGCTTGCTGGCGGTGGCGTTAGGTCTGCTTGGTGTGGTGATGCCTGTACTGCCTACGACTCCATTCCTGTTGCTCGCGGCGTGGAGTTTCCTGCGCAGTTCTCCCCGTCTTCATCGCTGGCTATTAAACCACAGAATTTGCGGAGAATACATCTATAACTACACTGAGTTTCGCAGCGTACGCCGCAGCACCAAGCGCGTGGCAATCCTTACACTTTGGCTGTCTATGGCAGTATCTATGTACCTGGTACAGAAGCTTCATGTCACCTTCATACTCCTGATCATAGGTTCGCTGGTCACTGCACACATACTGTCTTTGCGGTCCTTCGAAGATCTGACAGCGCCGGAGCAGGAGCGCTCCAGAAACCGTTGTCTGGCCCTGAGGGAAATGGAATAGCCTGAAACAGAAACAGGACCGCCTTATGGCGGTCCTGTCTCTATCAAACTGCTATTTTGCCTTGAGGATGTCGCGAATCTCGCCGAGCCGAACTTCCTCTTTGCTGGGCTCGGGGGGGGCCGGGGGGGCGTCCGGTTTCTCTTCCTCTTTCTTCTTGGTGGCATTGATGGCTCGAATAATCATGAATATAGAAAAAGCAACAATAAGGAAATCGACGATGGACTGGATAAAGGCACCGTAACGAATGGCTGCTTCTGCGATTTCTTCGGTTCCGGGGGTGATGACCCATTTTAGCTCGGCGAAGTTGACTCCGCCCAGAAGCATTCCCACTATGGGCATGAGCAGGTCGTTAACCAGGGAGGCGACGATTTTCCCGAACGCACCACCAATGATGACGCCGACGGCCAGGTCCATTACGTTGCCGCGCATGGCAAAAGCCTTGAACTCCTTTAACATTGACACAACCCCTTTCCTAAGATGTTCCCAAGTAAATCATAGCAGAAAGAGGGAACTCTGACAGCATATTTCCCTAGTTGCCGTAGAGAATATAGTCTTCAAGAGTCAGACCCCTGGAAAAGATTAGCGTGGCGGCATCTTTGCCCACAAATCGTACGTGCCAGGGTTCGTAGCTGTAGCCTGTTATGTGTTCCTTGCCCTGGGGGTAGCGAACTATAAAACCGTAAAGGTGGGCGTTTTCCTCCAGCCAGACACCTTCTGGGGTGGAGCCAAAGCTTTCCACCAACCTGTATCTGACAGAGGGGCTGGTCACGTCCATTGCCAATCCTGTCTGATGCTCGCTCTGGCCAGGTCGCGCACTGGTCTTATTGGCCTCTTCCTCGCCTGCTTTTGCTACATTGGCAGCAAAGATGGCCTGCTGGGTTTCATATGATCTGTACCCTGAGGTGGCATAGAGCTCTATCCCGGCTGACAAGGCCGCGGCAAAGAGCTCTTCCAGAGCTCGGGCAGCCTCTTGGCGCAGATACATGCGGGGTTGGTCTCCCTCAAAGGGAAAGGGCACAGCTACTCGGACCAGGTCTTGCGGAACGTAAGTTGGGGGAAGATTTCGCCGTTTGTTGACCAGAACCAAAATGCTGTCCACGTCGCTAACCATCACTTTTCCGTCCTCTCCTATATAGGTCGTGTCAGGAGTCGTCGGCGGCTTGGGCGGTTTGGGTACAGGGACAACAACCCCATCACCGTTCCCCGACGGGACCTCGACTGGAGGGTCAGGTTTCAGAGAGCAAGCGCCGAGAGCCGATACGAGCAAAAGGATAAGTAGCAAAACGGTAATTCTGCGGGGCATGTGCGGTTGTCTCCTTGCTGGTGCATAAATCGTCTAAATGCATTATACAGTATTGCATGGCATTTGGCAGAAGATATACCCTTGCCTGCACAAATGCGATACAATACAGAAGAGTAGAAAACACAAAGGAGGTCATTCTGTTTTGAAGAGATTATTGCTGGTTATGCTGGTCGTTACCATGGTGGCGGCTATGTTGGTGGGTTGTGCACCCAAGACACCCGCTCCCGTAGATCCGGGCCCGGGGCCTACTGATCCGACTCCGCCCCCGCCCCCTGCCTTAAAGGTCGGCATGGTTACCGATGCCGGGACCATTGATGACAAGTCCTTTAACCAGGGAACCTGGGAGGGCATTCTCAAGGCCGCAGCTGACTTTGGACTGGAGACCAGATATCTGCAACCGGGTGGGGAGACCACGTCTTTCTACCTGACCGAGATCGGTAACCTGGTCGACGCAGGCTTCAACATGATTATCTGCCCCGGTTTTAAATTCGAAGAGGCCATTTTCGAGGCTCAGACGTTGTATCCCAACACCAAGTTCGTCATCCTTGACGGATACCCCCACAGCGGCGACTGGGCGCCTGCCGTGGGCGACAATACGGTTTCTATTTTCTTCACCGAGCATGAGGCCGGTTTCCTGGGCGGCGCCGCCGCCGCAATGCACCTGAAGACCGGAGATGTAGGCTTCATCGGTGGCATGGAAATACCCGCAGTACAGCTCTTTAACTGGGGATTCCAGCAGGGTGTGGCCTATGCCAATGCCAATCTGGGCACCAGTGTAACCATCAAGCCCGAGAACGTAATCTACCAGGGAACATTCTACGACGTTGCTGCAGGTCAGCAGCTTGCCGCCACCATGTACGATCGCGGTGTTAAAGCAATCTTTGCCGCAGCTGGCGGAGTTGGGGTCGGCGTCATCAACGAAGCCAAGGCCCGTGCCAGTGCCGGTCAGGAAGTCTGGGTTGTCGGCGTCGACGTTGATCAGTATAGCGAGGGCGAGTACGCCACAGGCAAGTCTATCATCCTGACATCTGCGATGAAGGGAATTGGCGTTGCCGCCTATGACATGATTGCTGATGCTCTCGCGGACACTTTCCCCGGCGGTGAGATACTCACATTCAGTGCCGAGAACTTCGGCGTCGGCATTCCGGCAGAGAACCCCAATCTTGATGCAGCCATATCCGCCAAGGTAAACGAGCTCTTCGAGATGATGCGTGATGGAACGCTGGTCGTCTCCAACGAGCAGGGCAGTCTTATCAAATAGCAGCACGACCTTGCGACAGGGCTCCGTAGCGGAGCCCTGTCTTTTTGCTTGTCCTGTGGCCACAACACCTATAAACTAGTGGGTAGTGAGCGTTGCTGACAGGAGGGTGCTACCATGGGCAATATCGTCGAGATGAAAAAGATTCGCAAGGAGTTTCCTGGGGTTGTGGCTTGTGATGACATTGATTTCTCCCTCAGGGAAGGGGAAATACACGCTCTGCTGGGTGAGAACGGTGCAGGGAAGTCCACCCTCACAAGCATCCTTTTTGGTCTTTACCAGGCAGACAGCGGGACCATCAGCGTGCGGGGGAAGATGGTAAACATCAGCAACCCCAATGTGGCCAATACCCTGGGCATAGGAATGGTCCATCAGCACTTTAAGCTGGTACACAACTTCACCGTGACCGAAAACATCATCCTGGGTATGGAGCCTCGCCGAGGCCTGGTAGTTGACACAAAATCCGCCGCGGTTCGCATAAGGGATCTTTCCAGGCAATACGGCCTGAATGTCGACCCCGCAGCTCTCATATCAGAAGTTTCCGTAGGCATGCAGCAGAGGGTGGAAATCCTCAAGATGCTTTACCGCAATGCCGATATCCTGATATTTGACGAGCCCACCGCTGTGCTCACCCCCCAGGAGATTCAGGAGCTTATGAAGATCATGCAGACCCTGATAGCTGAAGGCAAGTCTATCATACTTATTACCCATAAACTGAAGGAGATTAAGGCCGTGGCTGACCGCTGCACGGTCATTCGCCGCGGCAAGAATGTGGGGACGGTCAGTGTCCAGGAAACGTCGGAGCAAAAGCTGGCAGAAATGATGGTGGGACGCCAGATATCCTTCGTCGTAAACAAGTCTGAACGTGAACCAGGCGAAACCATACTATCCATACGAGACCTCAGCGTTCCGGGTCCCACAGGAGTACCCGCTGTTAAGAACCTTTCCCTGGAAATAAAGGCCGGCGAGATCGTCGGCCTGGCCGGGGTTGATGGCAACGGGCAGAACGAGCTAGTGGAAGCCCTCATCGGGCTGCGCAAGGTGAGCTGCGGGGTTATTGAAATGAAGGGCACAGACGTATGCCAAATGTCCATAAGAGAGCGCATGGAAAAGGGCATATCATACATACCCGAAGACCGTCACAAGTACGGACTCATCCTGGATTACAGTCTGCAGGAGAATCTGTCCCTCAAGACCTATTACAGAGCCCCGTTTTCGCGGCGGGGGCTGCTAAGCCGCAGCCACATACGCCAGCATGCAGAACGAGTCATTGAGGACTTTGACGTGCGCGCCGGCGAGGGAGCTCAGTCTCAGGCCAGATCTCTCTCTGGCGGCAACCAGCAGAAAGCTATTGTCGGACGGGAGTTTGACATGGATCCCGAACTCCTGGTGGCTGTCCAGCCGACCAGGGGCCTTGACGTGGGAGCGATTGAGTACATACATGAACGGTTGCTGGAACAGAGACAACGCGGCAAGGCGGTTCTGCTGGTTTCACTGGAGCTAGACGAAATCCTCGATCTTTCGGATCGCATAGCGGTAATAAGTCACGGTGAGCTGGTGGGCGTGGTGGACGCCCGGGATACAGACGAGAGCGAAGTGGGTCTGATGATGACCGGCATCAAGCGGGGTGAGGTATCGTGAAGTTCAGAAGTGGTTTCAATCGGAAATATGTGCTGTCCCTGCTGGCAGTCCTTCTCGGCTTGATTGCTGGCGCCATCCTCATGAGCAGCACAGGTCACAACCCTGTGGAAGGCTACAGGTACCTGTTCCGCGGCGGCCTGATGAACCTTGCCAGGGTGGGGAATACCATGGCCATTGCCACCACCCTTATCCTCACGGGCCTGTCCGTAGCATTTGCCTTCAAGACGGGACTCTTTAACATTGGCGCATCCGGCCAAATGCTCATGGGTGGTCTGGCGGCTACCGCCATAGGTTTAACCTACAGCTGGCCCCGCCCTGTTCTGCTGACCGCCATGATGCTGGCCGCCATGCTGGCCGGAGGTCTCTGGGCGGCCATCGCCGGTTTCCTCAAGGCTCGATTCAATGTCCATGAGGTGGTGGCAACCATCATGCTGAACTGGATTGCCTTCTGGACCATCTACTACGTAATCCCGGGATATTTCAAAGGTCCATTTCTGGAGACGGAATCCCGCAGGCTGCCGGCGGCAGCGACATTGCGCTGGCCCTGGCTGTCATCGCAGTTTTCCGGATCCTATATTAATATTGGTATCTTCATCGCCCTGGCGGCGGTAATTGTCGTAGCCTTTGTCCTGGAGAGAACGACATTGGGTTATGAGCTAAAGGCAGTGGGCTACAACAGGCACGCGGCTGAAGCCGCGGGTATTAAGGTAAATGCGCGGATGGTTCTCTCCATGGGCATAGCCGGGGCTCTGGCGGGATTGGCTGGCGGTGTTTTCTATGCGGGGTACGCCGCGACAATGCAGATAGGTATCCTGCCGAGTCAGGGCTTTGACGGCATTGCCGTGGCGCTACTTGGGGCCAGTTCACCCTGGGGTGTATGGGTGGCAGGGCTCTTCTTCGGCGTGTTGCACACAGGCAAGGGTTTTATGACAGCCATGACCCGTATCCCGCCAGAGATAGCAGACACCATAATAGCCACCATTATCTATTTCGCGGCCACCAGCGTTCTGGTTGAGCGCTATTGGGATTCCATAGACCGCAGCCTGTCGGCCAGGCGGGAAAGACGCAGTGTCTCTAAGGAAGAGGGGGGTAACTAGAATGTGGCAGTTGATAGTGCAGATATTCCCCTACGCCATAGCCTATACCGTACCCCTGCTGATTACCGCACTGGGCGGTCTGTACAGCGAGCGAAGCGGAGTGGTCAACATCGGCCTGGAAGGACTTATGGTCATCGGCATGTTTTCCGGGGCATATACCATTTCCCGCGGGGGACTGCCCCCCGGCAGCGCCGTTTGGGTGGGACTGCTGGCGGCAGCTGTGGCCGGTGCAGCATTTTCCGTCCTGCATGCCTTTGCCTGCGTCACACTTAACGCCAACCAGGTGATCAGCGGTATTGCCATCAACATGGTGGCGGGTGCCATGACCAGATTCTTGGCTCGCAACCTTACCGGCAGCGGCAACATACAGATTATGAGGGGGATTCAGCGTACTAACATACCCCTGCTAAGTGATATCCCGATTCTCGGTCCCTTGCTCTTTCGGCAGACTTATGCCACCACCTGGTTGGCCCTGGGTATTCTGTTTCTGTCCGCCTTCGTCCTGTTCAAAACCCGGTACGGGTTGCGACTGAGGGCTTGCGGCGAGCACCCGCACGCGGCAGACGCAGCGGGGGTCAACATCTACCGCATGCGTTATAGCGCCGTGCTCATCTCTGGCGCTCTGGCAGGGCTTGGCGGCGGTATATTCCTGACCACCGTCTCCGGGGAGTTCAGCGGCACCGCCGGTGGTTTGGGCTTCCTGGCTCTGGCCGCACTCATATTCGGACAATGGCGTCCTTTTGGTATCCTCGGGGCCACCTTCTTCTTCGGCTTTGCCAGCACCATCGCCAACGTTTCGCAGGCAATTCCCGAGCTGGCGCGTATTCCCGGTATTGTGCTGAAGACATTCCCCTTTGTGGTCACTCTCATAGCTCTGGTCGCATTCTCCCGGTCTTCACAGGCGCCCAAAGCTGCAGGAGAACCATACGACAAAGGGAAGAGATAGCCGGGAAGAGCAACGCTCCCGCGAGGAGGGCAGGAGTGGCTCTTGTTGCGAGGCCACAAATCGTTTATAATCGTCTGAGTAAAACAGGGAGGTGAGATGATGAAGACTGTATCGGAGAGGGCTCTCTACCGGATCAGGCGTGTGCCGCCGATAGGACACGCCACCTATATGACCGTAAAATCCGCCCTGACAAGGGGGGAGTCTGCCCTGTTTCATGTAAATATATGGTATAGTCGTCATGCGTCTCGCCTTATCAGAATAGCAGACTGAAAGCCCGCTCCGGCCTATGGCGCCGGCTGAGCTTCGCTGTGAAAAGATACCCGGTGGGCCTTGCGGCTTGCCGGGTATCTTTCCTGCAAAGGAGAAGTGACGATACGATTATGAACAAGTACTATATGACAGCCAAAATGACGGCAGAGAATCTCACCAACGGTGGCTTGCTGTACCTGATGCCGGGCTACCTGCTGCGCGTAGTATATCTGGTTCCGTTGTTACTGCTTTGGCGTTCACTCATGGCTGGTGGGGTAGACGCTGGAATGAGTCTGGATCAAATGCTGACCTACACGTTCCTTGGTACGTTGTTTGCCTCTCTGCTCGTTGTCCAGACCCCTGCGTCTAACTGGCTGTACGAAGGCCTGATAATTAACCTGTACCAGCGTCCAATGGGAGTTCTCAAACATTTGGCCGCCCAGACGGTTGGTGGTTGGCTCCCGGATCTAGCCCTGTTCGCATTGCCCATGTTGCTGCTTTCCCCCCTGCTTGGGATCAAACTGCTGGCATCCGGCATGACGTGGTGGTTCATACCCAGCCTGTTGTTATGCATATCCCTTGGGTTTGCCGTGGACTTCATCTTTGCCTGCCTGACTATAAGGATGAAAAACGCCAGCTGGGTGGTGTACTCGGTCCGGGCCGCGACTATTGCGCTACTCAGTGGCAGTGTTATTCCCTTTGCCATCTTGCCCTTTGGTCTGGGGGAATACTTGCGCTTACTTCCCTTTGGCAGTCTCGCTGCGGCGCCGCTGGCCCTGTTTGTGGGGTTATCAGACCCGGCAAGCACGATTATGCTTCAGATAGCCTGGAATCTGGTAATCTGGCCGTTGACTCTGGTTGTCTTCGCCAGAAGCCAGGAATGGATGGTTTCCCATGGCGGATAGGAGACTGGGAATGCGTAAAGTGCTGGAGTTATACGCCATGTATGCCAGACTGGATCTGGCCTGGTTTCTCAAAGACACGAAAATATGCCTGATGGCCATAACTGCGGATTTTATCAGCAATATTGCTGCTGTGACAGGGATATTTCTTCTCGCCTATCGCTTTGACGGAGTCGGTGGTATGGACAAGTACGAGGTGCTATTTATGCTGGGTTATGTCACGGCCATCACCGGAATAGTGCAGGCTTTCTTCAACTTCAATGTCTGCCATATCAGCCGGCGCATAGGGCGGGGGCAGCTGGAACACATGCTGATCCAGCCCCTGCCCCTGTGGGTACAGTTGCTGACCGAGGGTTTTATCCCTTTTTCAGGGACAAGTAACCTTCTGTCCGGGTTCATCGTCATGATCATCGCTGTTAGGTCATTGGCCTATGCCGTCACACCCATCTGGTTGCTCCATCTCGCACTGCACTTGCTCATAAGCACGATAATCGTGCTGTCACTGAACTATCTGTTTTCCAGCCTGGCCTTCTACGCTCCCAGCCAGGCAGAGGAAATATCAACGTACGTGCGAAACTCCAGCCACAACTTGAGCACTTATCCTCTCTCGGGAATGTCCCTCGCCGTCCAGATCCCTCTGCTTAGTGTCTTCCCGGCCGGGCTCATGGGATGGTTCCCAAGTCTGGCCTTGTTGAGTGAGGCTCCCCTGGGCTTGCCACCCCTTTATCCCATTCTTGTGGCCTTTCTGCTGGTGTTGCTAGCCGCCCGGGTATTTTCGCGGGGATACGGGCACTATCTTACCTCAGGATCACCTCGCTACAGCGCCGTGGGGCATCGTCGCTGATGAACAGAAAGGATGTATCGTGATGACTGAAAATGTAATAACCATGGCAGGCGTGACCAAGGTGTATGAACAGTGGCAGCGCAGCGGAAGGACGGGTGATATCTGGAGAAACATACTGAGACCCGAAAGGCGAATAGTTGCCGCCCTTGATGACATCTCCTTCTCCGTTGCGAAAGGTGAGTTCGTGGCTTATGCCGGGCCCAATGGAGCAGGGAAAAGTACCACTATGAAACTGCTGGCGGGCATGCTCAGACCTAATGAGGGCACAGTAAGCGTTCTGGCTCTTTCGCCACAAAAAGATAGAGTTGCTCTCATGAAGAGGGTCGGGGTGCTCTTTGGCAACCGCAGCGAACTATGGTGGGATCATCCCATTGCCTCCAGCTTTGAGTGGAAGCGGGTCGTCTGGGGCATCCCGCAGGATCGGTTTCAGCACACACGGGATATGGTGGTGGAGATGCTGGATATCGGAGGCTTGATGAAGACCTTTGCCCGGGAGTTAAGCCTGGGGCAGCGCATGAGGGCCGACCTGGCTTTGATGTTGCTGCACGATCCCGAAGTCATTCTGCTGGATGAGCCGACTTTGGGACTTGACGTAGTCGCCAAGCGCCAGATGATAGAATTCCTTAAGCAGCTGAATCGACGCAAAGGAACCACAGTGCTGGTGACGAGCCACGACATGGATGACCTGGAGGAGATGGCCCAGCGTATCATGCTCATCTCTGACGGTAAGCTGGCCTTTGACGGCAGTTTTGCCGACTTAAGAAAGCAGACCGGCAATGTGTGCAGGATAACGTTAACTGCCGATTCCTCTGCACACCAGTCTGAGCTGGGAAGATTAGTATCCTCGGGCACTGGTATCTACGAGTATGAAGTGAACACGGCAGAAACCTCCATGCAGGATGTTCTGGGGAAAATAGCTACTCTCACAGGAGTTACCGACATAGAGATACGGCGAGCGCCCATTGAGCAGATTATCGCCGGTTTATACAGCGAATGGAGAAACGGATCAGATTGTGCCAAATAACAGGTTGAAGGTTTCACAGGCGAGGAGTATACTAGCAGGGAAATAGAGGATTAAGGTGGGGTTTTGTTTGGACAAGGTGAAGAAGCGCCTGGTCACTCTGGCAACTAACATGGAAATGGTCCTGGCTCTGTGTATTATCATCGGCATGGCCATCGGGTTTGTGACCATAATCGGTTACTTCTTTGACATTGCCGGCACGCACGGGCACGATACCTACGAGATGATAAAGGAGTTTTTGGCGATGGCCTTGCTGGTCGCCATCGGCCTTGAGCTGGTGCTTATGCTTCTTTCGCATTCCACCAGCAGTATTCTCGAGCTCGTCCTTTTTGCCATCGCCCGCAAGTTGCTCATCTACAGCCAGACCATGATGGACGTGCTAATTGGCACCGCGGCCATAGTGCTGATCTTCGTAATACGCAAGTACCTTATGTCAGCCAAGTACGCCCTCAAGGAAGGGCGCGTCATATCAGCGGCCCTCCCTATACACGCGCTCAACCTGGATGCCGATCTCCACATGCCGGTTAATAAGGCAGTGACCATCGGCGGACTAATCTGCCGATTATCCGAGGAAAGCATGACCCCCATAGAAGAGGGCGCAGAGTTCACCATAGGGGACGTGACAATGCGCATTCTCAAGATGAACGACGGAGTCATAGAGCAGGTCAGCATAGTCGATCGGGGCGGCGGAGTGGAAAAACACTGACGGGAAGCTGAGGCATGCCACGGCAATGTCTCAGCTTTTTCATAGCTCAACCGCAGGCCGGACTCAGGAGAACGGCGAACAGGATGCGACAGAGCATACTCCTATTCTGGTATGAGGAGGCGGAAGGAGTGTCAGACAGCGAGAAGCTTGAAAAGCTGCCTGTAACTGAAGAAGACAACCCGCAGGCGGCTGACCTCAGTGTGCTTGACTCAATGGGGATTGTTTCGGCCATGAACGCAGCAGATGCACTGGTAGCTCCGGCAGTCTCCCGGACTCTAGGAGAGATTTCTCGGGCCGTGGACATTGTTGTGGCCCGTTTGAGGCTAGGGGGACGCCTGTTCTATGCCGGCGCGGGCACCAGCGGCAGATTAGGCGTGCTGGACGCATCAGAGTGTCCGCCGACTTTTGGAACCGATCCGGAACTCGTTGTCGGCATAATCGCTGGCGGTGACAGAGCCTTGCGCAGTGCCGTGGAAGGGGCTGAGGATGATCACCTGCAGGGGGGCTTTGACCTCGATGCACACGGCTTCTCAGCAGCCGATACCCTGGTGGCCATTGCCGCCAGTGGCATGACTCCTTATACCCTCGGTGCCGTTGACTACGCCCGTAGCGCTGGAGCCAGCACCATAGGCATATCGTGTAATCCCGATTCACCCCTGGCAGCTGCTGTGGACGTCTCCATAGCGGTCGTCGTGGGGCCAGAACTAATCGCAGGTTCAACGCGCCTGAAGGCCGGCACTGCTCAGAAAATGGTTCTTAATATGATTTCGACTGCAGTGATGATCCGCCTGGGCAAGACTTACAGGAATCGCATGGTGGATCTGTCTCCAGGTAACACAAAACTGCGACAGAGGGCCATACGCCTGGTGCAGGAGCTGGCCGAAGTGTCGCAGGAAGAAGCCAGGGTAGCCCTCGTCAATTCCGACTGGAGTGTCAGGGTAGCTTTGGTAATGCTGGTTATGAGAGTCGATCAGACAGCCGCTCGCCGCATGCTTGTGGAACGAGGAAACATCTTGGCCGAGGTGTTACAAGGTGTCTAGGCTTCCCGCCAGGGACACATTGTTGAAGACAGCTCTGAACCTGATGTGCTGATTGTTGTCCCGCGTGGGATAGACCCGGTTAGAAAGAATGACGGTGAAGGCGCCCTGATCCGGCGATATCCAGAGCGACGTGCCGGTGAAGCCTGTGTGTCCGTACGAAGTGTTTGCCGCCAGATCTCCGAACCAGGAGAGGCGGCTTGTTTTTTTCTGCCAACCGAGGCCCCTGCCCTCATTAAGTCCGGAGGTGTGGTCCAGTCCCATCAGTTCTATGGAAGCCGCTGACAGTATGGAGCGGTCATCCAGCCTGCCACGGTTGAGGATCATGGCGGCAAAACGGGACATGTCTCGCGCCGTGGAGAATATCCCGGCGTTGCCACTGACGCCGCCCTGGGCATAGGCGTTCTCGTCGTGGACTTCGCCCCACATCAGTCTGTTTCGCCAGCGACAATACTCAGTGGGAGAGGTTTTGGCCTTATCTACATCGGGAGCAATCCCAGGATAGAAAGTGTTTTTCATTCCCAGCGGAGAGAAGATTTCTCGTTGCATCGTCTCGTCGAGGGGGGTGCCCGTGACCCTGGCAATCAGCTGTCCCAAAACGATGAAGCCCAGGCAGCTATAGACTACTCTCTCGCCAATGCCATGTTTCAGTGGTGTCGCTGCGATGGTTGCCAGCATCTCCGGTGCGTTATGGCAGGCCAGGTATAGTGGTTCGTGGGCACTGAGTCCTGAAGAGTGGGTGAGGAGGTGTCGGAGCGTTATTTCACGCTTGTCGTCGACATCAAACTCAGGGGCGAACAGGGACACCGGGTCATCTAACCGCCAGATACCCCTCTCCAGCAGTATCATTGCTGCAACAGCCGTAAAGGGTTTGGTCAGCGAGGCCACATCGTAGAGAGTGTCGGCATCCACAGCAGAAGACTCGGGCAATGGGGCCGTAAAACCAGCGCAGAGGTGCTGGACCTTGCCGTTTGACCCAACAGCCGTCGCAACCCCAGGAAAAACCCCCTGCTTAACTGCATTACATAGCAGGTCTTGCTGAGCTTGAAGACCGGACTTCATAGTATTCCTCCTCCTTCGCCGCTGGCGCGCAAATTGCTGACGATGTGTGGGCTGGCAGCAATTCCCTGGGCCGCAAGGGCCATGAGCAAAGCCCAACCCAGGGGGGAAGTGGCGCCATCTACCACCCTGGCCCGGGGCAGGCGGTGGCATGTGTGGGCAACGACCATCTCTGCCAGTTCGGGCACTTTGCTTAACGTTCCTCCACATAGCGCGACCTGTGTTGTCCCGTTGACGCTAAACTGGCCCTGGCCGGCTACCGCCACAATGAGATCTACAAGATCATCTGCAGATTGCATGATAATCGCCTGAGCATTCCTATCTCCCTGCCCACTGGCTACAGCGATAGCCTGTGGCAGACGAGATACCTCCTGCCTGGAAATGCGATTCTCGGCCACCTGTATAGCCAGTGTTTTGGGGTCATATATGCCAAGCTGGCGGCACACAAGTTCAACCAGCAAGGATGATCCGCTTCTCCCATCGGCCGCACGGAGGCAATAGGAGAGAGCCAGGCGTCCCATGGCGAAGCCACTCCCCTCGTCAGCATAAAGAGGGCCGTATCCTCCGGCGCGGTGCTCATTACCCTCAGTGTCGACGCCGTAGGCGATTGACCCTGTACCTGAAATGAGTACTATGCCGGGGGACAGAGCTGTGCCCCCAGCCCAGGCTATGCGGGCGTCGTGGGTCACTTCAGCATGTTCAAAGAGTGGTGCTATTTGGCATAACAATGACCGAGCGGCATCCCGCTCCGCTCGCCTTCCCAGGCCGGCCATGCCAATGCAGATGGCGGCGATTTCGCATGTCTGGCTAGGTAAAGCAGAATGGAGGGCCGCGGTCAGAGAGTCGATCAATGTAGTCCTGTCGGTGTGGAGGTAGTTCGCCGGGCCTCCGACACCCCGGCAGACGATATGGCCCGCAGAGTCACACAAGGCCGCTCGAGTATGGCTCCCTCCTGCGTCTATGCCCAGATAATAAGGCATCAGCTTTTTTCCCCCCTTCCTGCCCGTCTCGTCCCGGCAAGAACGGTCAGGGTCATCAGGAGACCCATTGCGCCACAGGCCAGAAACCCTCCCTGCGCTCCAGAAATGCTGCTGACACCACCGGCGAAAAGATTGCCAAAGGGTGCGGTACCTCCATGAAGCAATGAGTAAAGGCTCATCACGCGTCCCCGTAGATGGTTGGGAGTATTGACCTGTAAAGTGGAATTTGCGGTGGCGCTGTAGGTGATCTGTGACCACCCGGCAAAAAACAGCAGCACTCCTACGGCAATATAGGGCATAGGGAAGGACATCCCTATCTGCAGAGCAGTAAGGCCAATTGCCCCGGCAAACATGATATGGACCTGAGGTCCGCGATGTGAAAAGAAGGCCATGGTGAGGGCACCCAGTAAAGCTCCCGCGCCCATGAACGACATTAGTACACCGTAGCCCGTTGCTTCCTGCTGCAGCACATCTCTGGCCAGAACAGGCACCAGTACACTGAAATTGAGAGCGAACACGCCGATAGTGCCCACCAGTATCAGGGTGTTCCTGATCAGCGGTGTCTTACGGGCATATTGTAATCCTTCCATTATCTCCGGCCAGAGCTTGCGTCCGCGCTGCTGACTCTCGACGTTCTTCGGCATCTTTATGGCGAAGAGAGCCCCCACTACAAAAAGGTAGCTGACGCCGTTCAGAAAAAAAGCTAACCCTGGACCAAACATGTCCATTGTCAGACCCCCCAGGGCAGGGCCGATGATCCTCGCCCCGTTGAAGATGGCAGAGTTCAGTGATACCGCGTTCATCAGATGCTCCCTGCCAACTAGTTCAACGACAAAGGATTGCCGCGCTGGATTGTCAAACGCGGTGCACACACCCTGGAGCATAGCCAGAGCCAGCACGTGCCAATAGGCTACTTTGCCGGTGTAGACCAGGGCTGAAAGGGCGAAAGCCTGTAGTCCCAGAGCGATTTGTGTAACAATGATCACGTTGCGCTTGGGCAGCCTGTCGATGATAACTCCTGCCACCAGACTGAGAATCAGTACAGGAACGAACTGCATGGCCCCTACCAGGCCGAGAAGGAAGGGCGAGTCGGTCAGTATGAGGACCAGCCAGGCCTGGCTGGCACGTTGGATCCAGGTCCCGATAAGAGATACGCATTGTCCTCCATAAAACAGCCGGTAGTTGTGGTGTGAAAGCGCGGCTAGAGGCCCGCTTTCTGAGAACATTGTCGATAATCGGGTCACTCATTGCTCCCCCTTCCGCAGCACATTTTTGTACCCTAAATACTTCTCTGTCTCAATGCGTTATCCTGCCGACATCACATACGTTATAATACCATTAGCACAGGAAGGGACGGTGGCTTGATGCTGCGGGTCAACAATATCAAGGTTCCGCTGGATCACAGAGGAAGCGTGGAAGATTATCTCCTGCGCAAGCTTGGGCTGCGGCGGGATGCGCTGGTTTCGTATACTGTGTTCCGAGAGTCTATTGACGCCAGGCGCAAAGGGGAGATATATTTCGTCTACGCAGTGGACGTATGCCTGAAAGACGAGACCCGTTTTTTGCAGAAAAACAACTCTCCCGATGTCATCACGGCACAGGACTATGCTTATTCTCTGCCAGTGCCGGGTCAAAAGCGCCTTTACTCACGCCCGGTGGTCATCGGCATGGGACCGGCGGGTCTCTTTGCTGCTTTACTTCTCTCCGAAATGGGCTATGCCCCAATCGTGCTGGAGCGCGGGAATGATGTGGATGCCCGTGCAGCCCATGTGCAATCTTTCTGGCGCGAGGGGACTCTTATGCCAGAGAGCAACGTGCAGTTCGGTGAAGGGGGAGCAGGGACCTTTTCGGACGGCAAGTTAACCACAATGATTCGGGATCCGCGTTGTCGCAAGGTTCTGCAGACTCTGGT
>DDWC01000247.1 GCA_002345475.1 Firmicutes bacterium UBA2296 | reverse complement strand
GGCCCTGGCCCACAACGGCAACCTGATCAATGGCGATGAACTGAGAGCCGAGCTTGAGTCCCACGGTTCCATCTTCCAGACGACCAGTGATACCGAGGTAATCTTAAACCTGATGGCTCGCTATCGGGCAGATGGAAGTGAAGAAGCCCTGGTTCGCGCCTTGAGCTTCATAAGGGGAGCTTTCAGCCTGGTGGTATCAACTGCCAACCAGCTCATAGGCGTCAGGGATCCGCACGGCTTCCGCCCGCTTGCCTTGGGAAGCCTTGAGGGGGGCTACGTTCTGGCTTCAGAGAGTTCAGCCATAGATGCAGTTGGCGGGGTTTTCATCAGGGATATAGCACCCGGCGAGATGGTTCTCATTGACGATCAGGGGCCGAGATTCCGCCAGTATGCCACTCCCGAGCCCTCCGCCTGTATTTTCGAATACATATATTTTGCCCGCAACGACACCCTGTTGGACGGACTCAACGTATACAAGGCCAGGCGCCAACTGGGGCGGTTACTGGCCCGGGAACACCCCGCCGATGCCGATCTGGTCATGCCTGTTCCCGACTCTGGCACTTCGGCGGCTACCGGTTATGCTCTGGAATCAGGGATACCTTACGAAGAGGGACTGGTTAAGAACAGATATGTAGGGCGGACATTCATCCAGCCCGGCCAGGCCCTGCGCGAACTGAAGGTAAGGCTCAAACTCAGCCCGAACAGTGAGATCATCCGCGGAAAGCGTGTCGTTATTGTGGACGATTCCATAGTGCGTGGGACCACAACACAACTGCTTGTCAAGATGCTACGTCAGGCAGGAGCCAGCGAGGTTCATGTGCGCGTCAGTTGCCCACCTTACGTAAGCCCCTGTTATTTCGGCATAGATACGCCTTCCAAAGACGAACTTATCGGAGCCAAGCACGATGTGGAGTATATACGTCAGCTGGTGGGAGCCGACAGCCTGGGCTATTTGAGTCTGGAGGGTACTGTTGCCGCCATGGCCGGCAGCAAGCTGGCTTTCTGCACTGGGTGTTTTACCACCAGGTACCCCCTTGACGTTTCAGGTGTCAGACAGGCAACAGTGCAAACTAAAGAGGATTGGGGTGACGTTCGTGCCTGAGCAAAAAACGATGACATACAAGGCTGCCGGGGTTGACGTTGATGCCGGTAACCGGGCTGTGGAACTAATGAAGAGCGCAGTTCGTTCTACCTTCCGTCCAGAGGTCCTCTCCGACGTGGGTGGCTTTGGCGCTCTCTTCCGATTGGGCAAATATGACGATCCCGTTCTGGTTTCCGGCACTGATGGTGTTGGCACCAAGCTCAAGGTCGCCTTTATGATGAACAAACATGATACAGTGGGCATTGATCTGGTGGCCATGTGTGTCAATGACATTCTGGTTTCCGGGGCAGAGCCGCTCTTTTTCCTGGACTACATTGGCATCGCCAAGGTCAATCCTGAGCATGCCGCCGAAATAGTCGCCGGAGTAGCCGCAGGTTGCCGCGACGCCGGGTGTGCACTGGTGGGTGGAGAAACCGCCGAGTTACCGGGTCTTTACAACCCCGGAGAGTACGATTTGGCCGGGTTCGCGGTAGGCGTAGTTGAGCGGGAGCACATTGTCGATGGCAAGGATATCCTGGCTGGAGACGTTCTCATAGGTCTGCCATCCTCTGGTCTGCACAGCAACGGATATTCTCTGGTGCGCAAACTGGTCTTTGAGATTGGCGATTTGAGTTCCGTTCATATACCAGAAGAGTTGGGGATCACCATTGGAGAGGAACTGCTTAAACCTACGCGCATCTACGTACGGCAGGTATTGCCCCTGCTCAAACAGCGTCATATAAAGGGCATGGTTCACATCACCGGTGGCGGGTTTGTCGAGAACCTGCCCAGGGTTTTGCCCGCTGGGCAGGGAGTCACTATAAGTCAAGGTAGCTGGCCCGTTCCGACTGTGTTTGACTGGCTGCAAAGGCTCGGTGACATGACCGTACATGAGATGTACCGCACCTTCAACATGGGCATTGGTTTTGTCCTGATAGTGGCACCTGAGCACGTGGCAGAGACTCAGTCTGCCCTCCGTGAACTGGGGGAGGAGAGCTTTGTCATTGGTCACGTTACAGAGAGCCAGGGGGTACGCCTGAAATGACGGCAGGCGAGGTCCCTGAGAAACCCCGGATCTGCCGCCTGGCAGTGCTGGTCTCCGGCTCTGGCACCACCCTGCAGGCCCTGCTGGATGAAATCCTTGCCGACAGGCTTGAGGCGGAAGTGTGTGTGGTCATTAGCTCGCGCCGGGATGTTGCTGCTCCGGATCGGGCCAGACGACACGGAGTCCCCGTCCACATCATGCGCCCGCGAGATTTCTCCACTCCACAAGAGCATGACAGCGCTCTTTGCTCTCTCCTGCAGCAGTTCCGGCCGGACCTTTTGCTCCTGGCCGGGTATCTCTCCATACTTGGCGAGAGTGTCATGAAACAGTTTGGCGGCCGCATCATGAACATACATCCCAGTTTGCTGCCTGCTTTTGGCGGCAAGGGGTGCTTTGGGAACCACGTGCATCGTCAGGTGCTGGAATACGGGTGTAAAGTAAGCGGAGCGACGGTTATGTTCGTGGATGAGAGCGTCGATACCGGACCCATTATTCTGCAGGAGGCCGTGGCAGTACAGGATGACGATACAGTAGAAAGCCTGGCCCGCCGCGTGGGCGAGGTGGAGCGGAGGATCTATCCCAAGGCTGTCCAGCTTTTTGCCTCAGGCAGGCTCAGCGTTGAGGGACGACGGGTCCGCATCCTCACAGGGAGGTAATACGATGAAAAGAGCCCTAATCAGTGTTTCTGATAAGAGCGGTGTGGCTGATTTTGCCGCCGGCCTTGTTGCCCTTGGCTTCACTATCATCTCCACAGGGGGCACCAGCAAGTTGCTCAGGCAATCAGGTGTTGATACTACTGAAGTTGAGAGCCTTACCGGGTTCCCAGAGATGATGGACGGTCGCCTGAAGACCCTGCATCCATCTGTACACGGGGGTCTTCTCATGCGCCCCGATGAGCCTGAGGACAGGGCCGCCGCTAAAGCCAACGGGATCTCTCCCATTGAAATCCTTTGCGTCAACCTGTATCCCTTTGCCGCTACCGTCGCCGGGGAACACACTCTCGATCAGGCCATAGAGAACATAGATATCGGAGGCCCGGCAATGCTGCGGTCAGCGGCCAAGAATCACAGGTATGTCACGGTGGTGACTAGTCCCACGCAATATGGTCAGGTTTTGCATGAGATAAGTGAAAAGGGCACCACCTCAGACAAGCTACGCCGGGAACTGGCCGTGAGCGCTTTTTTCCACACTGCCCATTATGATGGCCTGATAAGCCAGTATTTCCACCAGGCCTTCGGTTTGAAAGAAATGCCGTCCGAGATGGGCCTGCCTATGCGCAAGGTGTCAGACTTGCGTTATGGCGAAAACCCGCACCAGTCGGCTTCGTTTTATCAGACAGGAGTTCCGTCTGGTGGATTAGCCTCCGCCCGAGTTTTGCAGGGCAAGGAGCTGTCCTATTGCAACATCAATGACGCTGATACAGCCTGGAGACTGGCTTCTGAGTTCGGTCAACCGGCTGCGGTGGCGGTAAAACACGCGACTCCCTGCGGAGTTGCCCTGGGCGACAGCCCTCTGCAGGCTTACCAGAAGGCCTACGATGCCGACCCGGTATCCATTTTCGGTGGTATCGTGGCGCTCAACCGGCCTGTTGATGCTGCTACAGCTGAAGTGATGAGTGCGATTTTTCTTGATGTCATAGTCGCACCTGAATTTAGCGAAGAGGCACAGGAAGTATTCGCCCGCAAGAAGAATCTGAGGCTACTGGCCATGGGCACACAGCCGACCCGGTCACTTTTGCCTGAGTGGAACGTGCATAGCGTGCAAGGTGGATTTCTTTTGCAGACCCCTGATGAGCTTAAGTCTCCTGAGGCCTGGCAGGTCGCAAGCCAGAGAGTACCCACTGCAGGCGAATGGGAAGACCTTCATTTTGCCTGGACTGTGGTGAAATATGTCAAATCTAACGCTATTGTCATCGCCAAAGGGGGCCGAACCCTGGGTATCGGCACCGGCCAGACAAACCGTCGCGACGCGACCTTGCAAGCCCTGTTGGGCGCGGGCGAGAGGGCCAGAGGGGCAGTTATGGCTTCAGATGCCTTCTTCCCCATGCCCGATTCAATAGACTTCGCAGCCAGGGCTGGGGTGACAGCGGTGGTGCACCCTGGCGGCTCATTGCGAGATGCAGATTCGCTCAGCGTGGCCGATGAGGCCGAAATGGCTGTAGCCCTGACGGGTTCAAGGCATTTCCGTCACTAATATGCGCATAAAGGAGTGGTTCCCTGTGAGAGTTCTCGTACTTGGCGGAGGCGGCCGTGAAGACGCCCTGGTCTGGAAAATAGCACAGAGCCCTCTGGTCTCAAAACTGTTTGCGGCGCCTGGCAACCCCGGGACTGCCGAGCGGGTCCA
>DDWC01000220.1:18953-27337 GCA_002345475.1 Firmicutes bacterium UBA2296 | reverse complement strand
AAGATGGCGAAAGTGTAACCTTCGACATAGTTGGCGCAAGCTCGGGTCTGCTCATTGGAAAGCGCGGCCTGACCCTTGATGCGATCCAGCAACTGGCGACCATGGTCTACATGCGAGCTGGCGGCGGACACAGAAGGATTATTGTGGACGTCAACAACTACCGGGCAAGGCGGATTGAATCGCTGGAAGCTCTGGCGGGCAGGTTGGCCGACAAAGCCAAGCGGACGGGCCGAAGGGTTATCATGGAGCCCATGGGAGCTTTTGAAAGGCGCATAGTGCACATGGCCTTGCAGAACGATCCTGAGGTGTCAACCTATAGCGAAGGCGAAGAACCTTTCCGAAAAGTGATTATCTCTGCGAAATAGAACGAAAGCCCAGTAACGAGAGTTACTGGGCTCTTTGCACTATACGAAAGGGGAGAGCATGCCATGAAGTTTGACGACACGATAGCGGCCATTTCCACTCCTCCCGGTGAGGGAGGAGTGTCAATGGTACGCTTGAGCGGCACGAACGCCTATGCCATAGCCCGGCGTGTATTCAAAGCCAGGCGCAGTAAAGGCAAGTCGCTGGTTCCATGGCGTGTATACCTGGGGGACTTCATGGACATGGCGGGCGCTCCTGTCGATGAATGTCTGTGCACGTATTTCCGAGGCCCTCGCTCTTATACCGCGGAGGATGTGGTGGAGTTCAGCTTGCACGGCGGCGGCTTTCTAGCCGCCAAAGCATTGGACGTTTTAGTCAATCAGGGCGCCCGACTTGCCGAACCTGGGGAGTTCACACGTCGCGCTTTTGTTAACGGCAGGATAGGTCTGACGGAGGCGGAAGCTGTAATGGATGTTATCCGGGCCAGCAGCGATGTGGCTCTGCGGCAGGCCAATGAGCAGCTGCGGGGACGACTGGCGGAGTTTGTCACCCTGCAGCGAAACAGGTGTCTGGAGCTTTTGGCTCTTGTGGAGGTCAGCATTGACTTTCCAGAAGAGGACACCTCCTCAGTCGCCAGAGGGCACGTCGCTGAGAGGCTGGCGCGGGTTTCTGGCACTCTGCGCAGTATGGCCGATACCGTGCAGGCAGGCCGTGTTACCAGCGACGGATTGAGGGTAGTGCTTGTCGGCAGACCTAACGCGGGCAAGTCTTCGCTGCTGAACGCCCTTGCGGGAGAAGATCGTGCTATTGTTACGGATATTGCAGGCACTACACGTGATACGATAGAAGCGCGTATTAATCTGGATGGTATCTTGCTGACGTTGTGGGATACTGCAGGGTTACGCGAGGGGAAGGACCTCGTGGAGAAACTTGGTGTACAACGCGCGGAGAGAGCCCTCGAAGCGGCTGACATTGTTCTGGTGCTAATAGACGGAGCGGGCGAGCTGCACCCGGATGATCGGAAGCTGCTGGCAAGGACCTCCGCCGACAATCGGATCGTGCTGGCGACGAAGGCTGACTTGCCGCGCCAGGTTGCTCTTGCCCCTTATGACGCTTTGCCGGTAAGCGTGGTGAATCATGAAGGTTTGACAGAGCTAAGAATTCGCCTGGCTCGGGAAGCACGCCGTCTGGCCGGCCCTGAGAACTCCCTGGTGATTACCAACATGAGGCATCACCAGGCTCTACTAAGTAGCATAGCGCACTTGGAAGCCGCCAGTCAGACTTTGAGCCAGGGTTGGGAACTGGAAATAGTGGCCATCGACGTGCGTCGCGCAGTGGACGCTTTGGGAGCTATTACTGGTGATGCCATTGGCGAAGAACTGGCGGACAATATATTCGGAAGATTTTGCATAGGGAAATAGGGTGATGATTTGTATAGAGCGGGTGATTTCGATGTAGTTGTGGTGGGGGGCGGTCATGCGGGCTGTGAGGCCGCGCATGCTGCGGCCAGAATGGGCTGCAGCGTCGCCTTGCTTACGCAGAGTCTGGACACTATTGCCTTAATGCCCTGTAACCCCTCTGTAGGGGGGCCGGCCAAAGGCCATGTTGTGGCTGAGATAGACGCCATGGGAGGTCTAATGGCCCGTGCTATCGATGCGACATCACTGCAGATACGCATGCTCAACACGGGCAAGGGTCCTGCAGTGCGAGCCTTGCGGGCGCAGGCCGATAAACGAGCTTACCAACAGGAGATGCGGCGGATGCTGGAAAGAACGCCGGGGATTCTGCTGTTCCAGAGCATGGCGCAGGAGCTAGTTGTTGAGGAAGGCCGGGTAAAGGGCGTGGTTACGGAGAACAGGGCTTTTTTTGCGGCAGGCGCGGTGGTAGTGACCACAGGAACCTACATGAAAGGGAAAGTCATAGTAGGTGATAACTCGGTAGATGCAGGGCCCAATAGCTTGCTGGCAGACCGGCGCCTGTCGGACAGTCTCCGGCAGGCAGGCTTGATACTGGGGCGTTTTAAAACAGGCACTCCTCCCCGCATATACGGGCGCAGCATAGATTTTTCGGTTATGACAGAGCAACCGGGAGACAAGGGAAGTCTGCGTTTTTCTCACTTGTCAAAGGTGTCAGGGCGGCCTCAGCTACCTTGCTGGTTGACGTACACGACAGCGGCCACCCATAAGATCATTCGTGATAATCTGCATCGTTCACCGCTCTATGCGGGCATGATTGAGGGGACAGGGCCGCGCTACTGCCCGTCTATTGAAGACAAAGTGGTAAGGTTCGCCGACAAGGATAGACACCAGATTTTTCTCGAGCCTGAGGGTTATGACACGGACGAGTATTATGTGCAGGGATTTTCCACAAGCCTGCCTGAAGACGTGCAGCGCCTGATGATAAAGACCATTATTGGCCTGGAACAGGCGGAGATGATGCGCCCTGGGTACGCAATAGAGTATGATTATGTAGTGCCTACTGGCCTGAAGCTGACTCTGGAGACTAAGGCCTGCCAGGGTTTGTTCACTGCCGGTCAGATCAACGGATCATCGGGATACGAGGAGGCTGCCGGCCAGGGCCTTGTGGCCGGTGCCAACGCAGCGGGCCTTGTGTTAGGCCGCGAACCCTTCATAGTGAAGCGCTCCGACGGCTATATCGGTGTGCTCATCGATGATCTGGTGACCAAGGGTACCAACGAGCCGTACCGTTTGATGACTTCCCGGGCTGAGTACAGGTTGCTGCTGCGACAGGACAATGCCCGGGAGCGCCTGACGCCCATGGCTTTTGCCCAGGGTCTGGTTGAGGAGTCCGCCGTTATGTCCCTGAGAGAGGAGCAGCGGCAGATTGCGACCCTTATTGCCGAGCTGGAATCTCTGTCTGTTCCTGCATCGCCCGAGGTAAACGCTGTCCTGGAGGCGGCGGGTACCTCTGCTCTGACTAGGTCCATGAGCGCGGCCAGTCTGCTGCGCCGCCCTGAGGTGCCCTGGAAGATTCTGCTGGATATTTTGCCCCAGCTACGGACAGTACCTGGAGAGATCGCGGAAAAAGCAGAGATACAGGTTCGCTACGCAGGCTACATCCTCAAGCAGGAAGAAGAAGTGGCCAAGTTCACCAGGCTGGAGACGCGCATGATACCAGCGGGCCTTGACTACGCCGCCATCCGGGGGCTGTCCAATGAGGCGCGGGAGAAACTTGCGCTGCAGCGGCCGCTTTCTCTTGGTCAGGCTTCTCGTATCAGCGGTGTATCACCGGCTGATATAAGCATTCTTATGGTTTACGTAGAGTCCCGCTAGGTGGTGAGTTTATGACATATGAAGGCTTGCGCCACGCCCTGGCTGAAGAAGGCGTGGTCCTCTCAGAGGATCAGCTTCAGTCCCTCAAGCTTTATATCGACTTGCTGTCGGCCGCGAATCAGAGAATGAACTTGACAGCAATAGAGGACGAAGGGGAAATGGTGCGTAAACACTTGTTGGACTGCCTGATGGTTGTGCCTCATATAGTTGCCCAGGGGGCGATGCTTGACCTTGGTAGTGGCGCGGGGCTCCCGGGTATACCTTTGGCGGTTGCTGTCCCCCAGCTCAGGGTGACCTTGCTGGACAGCGTTGGCAAGAAGGTGGCCTTTCTCCGGGATACCGTGAAGGAAATGGGCCTGAGCGACCGCGTGGAGGCCGTTTCTGGCCGCGCGGAGCAAACGGGGCACGCTCTTCATATGCGTGAAAGCTATGACATGGTTATTTCGAGGGCGGTTGCCCGCCTGAATGTGCTGAGTGAATACTGTCTTCCCTTTGTCCGTGTTGGGGGTGCTTTTCTGGCTATGAAGGGAGCGGCGGGTCAGCACGAGGCCACGGAGGCCAGTGAGGCGATATCCTTGCTGGGCGGCCGAATCGCTTCAGTTCGGCAGTGGCAGTTGCCCTACGCTGGCGAACAGCGTTCTCTAATCATTATAGAGAAAATCAGAAATACCCCGCCGGGGTATCCGCGAAGAGAAGGGGTTCCTGCTCGAAAGCCCCTGTGACTCGGTGCAGGTACTTGTCATCCGGTCACGAACATAAGGACAGGAGACGTTGTCCACAGGAGGAGGAAATAGCAGTGGTTAGGTGGTTTGGTGGCGGCGGCACAGAACAGGTGACGCTGCTGGATATATCGGCTGTCAGGCCGAATCCCAGTCAACCAAGAAAGAATTTTGCAGATGACAAAATAAGGGAATTGAGCGAGTCTATAAAGGAAATGGGTATTATCCAGCCGTTGATAGTGCGCAAGACTGCTGATGGGTATGAGCTAATAGCCGGTGAGCGAAGACTGAGGGCTGCCGCTCTGGCCGGCCTGGAGAAGGTGCCTGTGCTCGTTAAGAACTACAATGATCGAGAAGTAGCCCAGGCTAGTCTCATAGAAAACATACAGCGAGAAGATCTTAACCCTATCGAAGAAGCTGTCGCCTATGGCCGACTCCTGGATGAGTTCAGCCTCACGCAGGACGAGCTTGCCCAACGCCTGGGCAAGAGCCAGTCCACCATTGCCAACAAGCGTCGCCTGCTCAAGCTTGCAGTGGAAGTGAGACACATGCTGGGCTCGGGGCAGCTTAATGAGCGCCAGGCGCGCACCCTGCTAAGAATTGAGGATGCCGACTTGCAGGTGGAAGTAGCCGAGCGGGTAGTGGATGAAGACCTTAACGTTAGGCAGACGGAGGAGCTGGTGGATGCTCTGCTGCTACAGCAACACGAGCTAAAGCCTATAAGGCCAGTGCGCAAGATTTACATTAAGGACGTGCGCATTTTCCTCAATACCATTCGCGATGCCATCGGCGTTATGAAGAAGAGCGGCTTTCATACGAAGGTCATAGAAAAAGAGGATGATAGCTACTACGAGTTTGTGGTGCGTATCCGCAAGAAAGAGCAATAGTGGTTTCTATAATGGAATCGGCCTGGTTGACTATCTTCCAGGCCGATTTTTCTCTGGAGCTTGCCTATAGTTATGATGCGTTTTGGGCGCAAAGAGGGGCGACTTGGTCGCAGACATCAACTGAACTGCGTAACAGCTTATGTTTGGTGCGGGGCCTTGTGATAATATAGAGGAGAATATATTGGAGCGATGGGGTGAATCTTCGGATGAAGACGAAGATATTGGCGGTGGTCAACCAAAAAGGCGGCGTGGGCAAGACCACAACCACGGTAAATCTCGGCGCGTGCCTGGCCGAGCTTGGCAAGAAGGTCCTTGTGCTGGACATTGACCCGCAGGGAAATACGACCTCCGGCCTGGGTGTTAACCGATACCGGCTGAAGAAGTGCATTTATAACGTACTTATTGACGGGATCCCTCTGGAAGCAGTGATTTTACCCACGGATATCCCCAATTTGAGCATAGCTCCGGCCACGATTAAGCTGGCTGGCGCGGAAATCGAACTGGTACTGGTAATGCAACGCGAGGTCAAGTTACGACATGCTCTGGAGGACGTAGCTGGGGAGTTCGATTACATTCTCGTAGATTGCCCGCCTTCCCTAGGATTACTCACTCTAAACGCCCTGACCGCAGCAACGGGCGTTCTTATTCCCATTCAATGTGAATACTACGCTCTCGAGGGTCTCAGCCAGCTTATGAACACCATTGCGCTGGTGCAGAAGCACCTTAACCCCCCGTTATATATAGAAGGCGCTCTTCTCACCATGTTTGACTCCCGCACAAATCTAGCCAATCAAGTGGTGGAGGAAGTGCGCAACTTCTTTAAGGAGAAGGTATACCGGACTGTTATCCCGCGCAACGTGCGCCTGAGCGAGGCGCCAAGCCACGGCCAGGCCATTACTCAGTATGACCCCCGCTCGAAAGGGTCGGAAGTGTACATGGAATTAGCCAAGGAGGTGATCGCCCGTGAATAAGCCACGTCTTGGTAAGGGGCTTCAGGCTCTGATTTCGGAGATGTCGCCTGTTGAGGACAATGCAGAGATTAGGGAGCTGCCCCTGGAGCGGATTTCGCCTAATCCCTTTCAGCCGCGCCGGGTTTTTGACGAGGCAAGTCTGAGGGAGTTGGCGGATTCCATCAGGGATCACGGGGTCATCCAGGCCGTCACAGTCCGGCCCCGTGGCGGAAATTACGAGCTAGTGGTAGGCGAAAGACGTTTCCGCGCTGCGAAACTGGCAGGGTTGCAGGAGATACCCGCTGTGGTGCGCGATTTGGCGGACACGGACCTTATGGAGATAGCCATTATCGAGAACTTGCAGCGGGAGGACCTCAATCCGGTGGATGAGGCTGAGGGGTTCCGCCAGTTGATGGAGCGTTTGAGCTACACCCAGGAGAAACTGGCCGAGCGTGTGGGCAAAAGCCGTCCCTATGTGGCTAATTCCTTGCGTTTGCTGAGTCTGCCTGAGGACATTCTGTCGCATGTTTCACGTGAAACAATTTCGGCGGGTCATGCCCGAGCCATCCTGTCAACACCCCCCGGAGGCCGTCGCATGTTGCTCGAGAAGATCCTGTCCGGTAATTGCACTGTCCGTCAGGCTGAGGCACTGGCCAAGGCCATGCATGAGGGTGTTTCACGTGAAACAAAGAAGAAGCCCGTAGATGCATCGCTGGACTCTGAATGGCGTTCCCTGCAAAGGCGCCTTGAGGAACGTTTGCAGGCCCGGGTGAGCATCAAGAGGCGGGGCGGACGAGGCTCAATCGAGATCAACTACCACAGCCACGATGAACTGGAGAGGCTGCTGGACATACTGGGCATCAGAGAGTAACGGAGGCGTCACATGATTTACCTGGATAATGCGGCCACCTCGTGGCCTAAACCTGATGGGGTAGCTCAAGCTATGGTGGATTTCATGCGGGAAAGCGGCGCGAACCCCGGCCGTGGTGGCCATACCATGTCCCTGGTTGCGGGGCGGACGGTATTTCGCTGCCGAGAAGCGTTATCGACTATGTTCAATATTGCCGATTCGTCCCGTGTGGTGTTCACACAAAATGCAACAGCGGCAATAAACACGGCTCTCTTCGGTCTCCTGCAGGCAGGCGACCACTGTGTTACGTCTTCCTGGGAGCACAACGCTGTGTCGCGCCCTCTGCAGGAACTGCAGCGCCGAGGAATAGATGTTTCAGTTGTCTCCTGTGATGCGGACGGGTCTATGGATCCGCAAAAGTTCGCCGACGCCATGCGCCCGAACACCAGGCTGGTGGCTGTAATGCATGCATCGAATGTAACGGGAGCTGTCTTCCCCGCCAAAGAACTGGCTCAAGTCGCCCACGCAGGGGGAGCTCTATTCCTGCTGGACGCAGCACAGACCGCGGGGGCAGTCCCTATCGATGTCAGAGACATTGGCGTAGATCTTATGGCCGCCCCAGGTCACAAGTCTCTATTGGGGCCCATGGGCACCGGCATTCTTTACGTGGCTCCCGACGTAAGTATCAGGCCAACAGTGTTTGGCGGCACCGGCAGCCACTCGGAATCCCTGTCCATGCCCGAAGACTACCCAGACCGCCTTGAAGCAGGTACGCTGAACGCTCCGGGACTGGCCGGTCTGCATGTGGCAGTCAATTGGTTGCTGAAGCAGGGCGTGGCAAATATACACGCCAGAGAACAAGAGCATATCAGGAGGCTACGAGAGAGTCTCGCTGATCTGCCAGGGGTTATTGTCTATGGAAAACACAGCGAAGCACCGGTCATGGCTTTCAATATCACCCATATGTCGTCTGTTGAAGTCTCCTCGATCCTGGATGCGTCCTTTGGCATCTGCACCCGATCAGGCTTGCACTGTGCACCATTGGCCCATCGTACTCTGGGAACCCTGGACACCGGTGCTGTCCGCGTCAGTCCGGGCCCTTTCACAACGGACGAAGATATCACCTCTCTGATCGAGGCAGTAGGGGAGGTAGCCCGTTGCTAGGTACCGTAGTGAACAGCGTCGCAGTACTGCTGGGGGGACTGCTGGGTTTCTTCATCAAGGGCGGTATCCCGGAACGCTCTCGACAAACCGTCATGAACGCCCTTGGCCTGACGGTGGTGTTAATTGGCCTATCTATGGGCCTCAGAACAGAAAACGTG
>DDWC01000220.1:0-18930 GCA_002345475.1 Firmicutes bacterium UBA2296 | reverse complement strand
GAGAAGCGACTGCACAGGGCCGCTGCCAGGATGCAGGCTCGCTTTGTCTCGGGAGACAGCTCGATGGCGCAGGCCTTTGTGGCCACCAGCCTGATATACTGCGTTGGTGCAATGGCTATAACCGGCAGCATGGAGAGCGGCTTGACCGGTAATCACAGCACGCTCTATGCGAAGTCCATGATTGATGGCATATCTTCGGTCATATTTGCTTCGACAATGGGCATTGGAGTGGCTTTTTCGGCCATATCAGTATTTGTATACCAGGGAACCCTAACTTTGTTGGCAGGTCAGCTTTCGGGCCTTCTTACAGATGTTGCCGTAAGAGAAATGACAGCAACCGGCGGCATTCTCATTGTGGCAATCGGGTTAAACGTGCTGGGCTTAAAGGAAACCAGAGTCGGCAACTTGATACCAGCGATCTTTCTTGCCCTGATCTTTTCCATGATTCTATAACTTGCTATAGGGGGGTCATTGCATGCCTATCTATGAGTTTCGCTGCCCTGACTGTGGTGTTGTCGTCAGCCGATTATCGCGCCTTGGCGAAAGTGGCGCGGAAGTCAGCTGCAAGTCTTGTGGGGCTGTGGGTTTGGAGAAGTTATTTTCGGTTTTTGCCAGCCCCAGGGCCGCAGTTACAGCATCAGCGAGCGATTTCCCGGATCCATCCTGTCGAGGCTGCAACATGGCAAACAGATGTGAGAAACGTCCATAAGTGTGCTCAGTGACAACCGACACGAAAACCGGCCCATTTCGTGCAATTTTGATAGCAGGGAGCCTGAGCTTGACGTAAAATAGTTGTTGGGTGTCATTTATCTCTCAGTACAAGGAGGCTTGTTATTTTGCGAATTACAGATCATCCCGTCCTGACCTTCACCAAGGGCAGAGAAGTTAACTTCTTGTTTGACGGCAAGCAATTGACCGGGTATGAAGGAGAGCCAATCGCTGCGGCACTGCATGCAGCCGGCGTAAGAGTGCTGAGCAGAAGTGAGCATCTCAATCGCCCGCGGGGCTTTTTTTGCGCCATAGGAACTTGTTCTTCGTGCATTATGAAAGTAGATGGCCAGCCCAATATCCGCGTTTGTGTGGAGAAACTGCGCGAAGGTATGGTTGTTGAAACGCAACACGGAAGGGGGGACCTCAGTGCGAAGCTATGATGTGGCGATTATAGGAGGCGGACCTGCAGGTCTGATGGCTGCCAGGGCTGCGGCCAGGACAGGGGCCTCAGTGGCGCTGGTGGACGATGCCGACCGTTTGGGGGGGCAACTGGTCAAACAGACCCACATGTTTTTCGGATCCGAGAAACAGCAGGCGGGCACCCGTGGGGTAGATATAGCCAGGAAGTTGGTCAAAGAGGTTTCAGAGAGTTCCCGTATCGACCTCTATCTGGAAACCATGGCCCTCGGCCTTTATGATGACAAAGTGCTGACATAAGAGACCGCCGGTGAATATGGCAAGCTGTCCGCCGAGCGCTACATAGTTGCCACGGGGGCTAGCGAGAAGATGCTAGGTTTTCCCGGTAACGATTTGCCCGGGGTTTATGGGGCAGGCGCGGTACAGACACTCATGAATGTGCATGGTATTAAGCCTGGAAACCGCATAGTCATGGTTGGTGCAGGCAACATTGGCCTCATCGTATCCTATCAGCTGCTTCAAGCGGGGGTTGAGGTGGCGGCTATTGTGGAGGGAAGCCCTTATATAGGAGGGTACCTGGTGCACGCTGCCAAAATCCGCCGAACCGGCGTGCCGATACTGACATCACACACTATAGTGAAAGCTATTGGCGCTGAAGTAGTTACCGGCGCCGTCATCTGCGAAATTGATGGCAACTGGCAGCCAGTACCTGGTACCGAACGAGAAATTGCAGCAGACGTGATTTGTCTCGCTGTTGGACTCTCTCCTCTGGCTGACCTGCTCTGGCAGGCGGGTTGTCACATGTGCTACGTTCCCGAACTGGGCGGACATGTGCCGTGGCGAAACGACAATCTACAAACCAGCTTGCCGCATATCTACATTGCCGGAGATGTTGCCGGAGTTGAGGAAGCCAGCAGCGCCATGGTGGAGGGAGAGCTGGCGGGACTTTGCGCTGCGCATAGCCTCGGTTTGACTTCTCCCACGTTCGCTGACGAGCTTTCAGACGCCAGGGCGCAACTGGAGGCTTTGCGCTCCGGGCCTGTTGGCGAAAAGATACGCAGTGGCCTTTGCCAGGTGCAGATACAGGAGGCGAGATAGTTGCTGAAGAAGACCGGAGTGCCCAGCAAAGAGGAACTGATGCCTGCTTTTCCGTCTGAAGAACGTATGAAAGAAGGCCCTGTGGCCATCATTGAGTGTTTTCAGAACATCCCCTGCAATCCCTGCGCTACGTCGTGTCCGCAGGACGCCATCAGGGACTTCATAGATATAAACGATATCCCCGTTTTTGTGGCCGAAGACTGCAATGGCTGTGCTCTGTGCGTCGCCAACTGCCCCGGGCTGGCCATATTCGTTCTGGATGAGACCTTCTCCGAAACGGAGACACTGGTTAAACTGCCCTACGAGTTTCAGCCTCTGCCAACGCAGGGCGAAGTCGTGGACGTGGTGGATCGCGGCGGCGAGACGGTTGGTCAGGGCAGGGTGCATCGGGTGCAGAACCCCAAGTCCTTCGACAAGACCGCAGTAGTCTGGATAGTAGTTCCGCGCGCCCTGGGCCGCGATGTGAGATTCATCAGGCGGAAGGGGGACTAGCTGTGTACGACAAAGATCGTGAGATTATCATTTGTCGTTGTGAAGACTTAACTCTGGCTGACATCAAAGAGCTCATAAACAAGGGGTACAGATCTCTCGACGAGCTTCGACGCATTAGCCGTTGCGGAATGGGCCCGTGCCAGGGGCGCACCTGCCGGCCACTGGTGCAGCGCGAGCTGCAGAGCGTAGGTATCCCGGTTAAAGACCAGATACCTGGCATCTTCCGTCCCCCCAGTAAGCCCATTACGCTGGGCGCCATTGCCCGGGGAAGCGAGGGTGTGCACCATGCGTAAATCAGCTGAAGTAGTCGTCATCGGCGGCGGCGTCAACGGAGTCGCCATTGCCTACGAACTGGCCAAGCGCGGCTGCAAGGATGTTCTGGTTCTCGAGAAGGAATACCTGGCCAGCGGCGCAACGGGTCGCTGTGGTGCCGGAGTGCGCCAGCAATGGGGAACAGAAATGAACTTGCGCATGTCTATCGACAGCGTTAAGCTCTTTGAAACAATGAACCAAGACCTGGAGTACGATAAGGACATCGAGTTCAAGCAGGGTGGTTACCTGCTGGTGGCCTATACTGAGGCCGGGTGGGATCAGTTCAAAAAAAACGTCAGTCTTCAGCGGCAATACGGTCTTGACGTCAAATTGTGTAATCCTGCTGAAGCCCGGGAGATCGTGCCGCACCTTAACACAGAAGGACTGGTGGGCGCCACGTTCAACCAGACAGACGGCCATTGCAATCCTTTTCATGTCACTGACGCTTACGCCAAGGCAGCCCGTCGGCTGGGCGTGGAGATTAGTACTTACACCGAAGTGACTGGCATTGTGACTGAGAAAGGGCGCGTCATCGGCGTGCGCACTGACAAGGGCGATATTGCCACCACTACGGTGGTCAACGCTGCCGGAGGTCACGGCGCCATTATAGCTCAAATGGCGGGAATTGATATCCCCGTATATCCGGAGCGACATCAGATACTGGTTACAGAGCCGGTTGCTCCCATTCAGGGCCCCATGGTCATGTCCTTCCACCACCATCTCTACTGCCAGCAGACACCTCACGGCAGCTTTATCATGGGGCTGGGTGATCCCACCGAGAAACCAGGACTTAGCCATCGCGCTACCTGGCAGTTCCTCGAAGAAATGGCCCAGAAGGTTACCTGGCTGCTGCCGCCCCTTAAAGACATTCGCGTGGTCAGACAATGGGCCGGGTTGTACGACATGACCCCCGACCGGACCCCCATACTGGGTGGCACGCCGGAACTGGCAGGCTTCCATATGGCTGTAGGGTTCAGCGGACACGGCTTCATGCTGGCGCCCATGACCGGAATACTCATGGCCGAGCACATACTGGGTCTGCCCACTTCCTTGCCCATTGAGAAGATTGACCTTGGCCGCTTTGCCAGGGGCGAGCTTTTTCATGAGCCTTCTGTGGTTTAAGCGATGAAAGACTTTGCTCTGGAGAAGTGGTTTGGCAAGTACGAGTTTGCGGTGGAGACCGACATCGGTAGCAGTTGTATCAGACCCTTTGGTCTCGCGGAGTTCCTGAAGGAAACGGGTGCCCAGTTCCCTACGGACGTTAGTCTGGGCTATCGTGACAGCAAGGGCAGCCTCTCATTGCGGCAAACTATCGCATCCCGCTATGAAGGCGCCACTGAGGACAATGTGCTGATAACAATTGGCGCCTCAGAGGCCAACTATCTGGCTCTCCGCGTGCTGGCGCAGGAAGTTCCGTCCGCCGTAATCCAGTTTCCCGCATATCAGCAGCTTTACGAGGTTCTCCTCTCTGCTGGTGTCGACGTGAGCCGCTGGCAGATGAGCATACAAAACGGATACCGTCCGGAAGCCGCCGAAGCGGGCACTATGCTGGGCCAGGGCGCACTCCTGGTGATCACCAACCCCCACAACCCCACAGGAGCGCTGCTTGAAGCAGAAGATCTGAACTGCCTGCACAGTGCCGTCGCGGCCAGGGATGGTTGGCTCTACAGTGACGAAGTATACAGCGGCCTGGCCCTGGCGGGGCAGCCGCGTCCTGTTACGGCCTGGAGAGACAACGGGCGTACCATATGCATCGGCAGCATGTCCAAGTCCTACGGCCTGGCGGGAAGTCGCATTGGCTGGATGGTGGGACCGCGGCACATAGTGCAGCAATGCTGGGGATTGCGGGATTACGTTTCCATTTGCCCGCCAGCCCTGTCCGAATGGCTCGCTGAGACGGCTCTTGAGCGAGGCGCCGAGATAGAAGCGCGCAATCGGTCCATCATTGACGCTAATCTGGCCACCGTAACCGAAATGCTGCCGCTACTGGGGCCAAAGTTTGAGTTTGTGCCGCCCCGCGCCGGCGTTTTGGCCTTCCCGCGCATAAATACAGAAATGACCACGTGGGAGCTCTGTTCTCTCCTGGCCGAAGAAGACAGTGTGTTGCTTGTACCCGGCGAGGTATTCGAGCGTCCGGGCCACGTGCGTCTGGGACTTGGGGGCGACCCCGAGGCCCTCAGACACGGACTCAAAGTGCTGGCGCGCCGACTCGTTTGACCACAGAGTAAGTACGAATCGGCAGAAGCTTAGTGTCTGTCATTTTAGCGCCCAGCCTGCCCCGTCCCAGGGAAAAACACAAAGACCGCGCAGACGCCGATTCTCGGTATCCGTGCGGTCTTATCTTTATGCATATTGATTAGATCACTAACATCCAACCACGAACGGACTTTCGTTCCACTAAGCGCTAAGCGCCAAGCGTCAAGCGCTACACGCCCCTACGTAACCAAAAAACTGCGCTCGTTTTGCACCTGACACAGTCTGCTGTAGAGTCCTCCCTGTGAGAGTAGCTCTTCGTGGTTGCCCTGTTCCACAATGCGTCCCTCTTCCAGCACCAGTATCTTGTCTGCTTTTTTAACCGTGGAGAGGCGGTGGGCAATGACAATGATGGTCTGGCTGCCGGCCAGTGTGTCGATGGCCGCCTGTATCTGTGCCTCTGTCTCTACATCAACCGCGGCCGTTGCCTCGTCGAGTATCAGAATAGGTGCCTTGCGCAGGACAGCACGGGCAATGGCCAGGCGCTGCTTCTGTCCACCCGACAGTCTCACGCCGCGCTCGCCAATGGCCGTGTTATACCCCTGTTCGGTTTCAATGATGAAGTCGTGCGCTCTGGCTATCCGGGCTGCTGCGATGATGTCTTCTTCCGTGGCACAGTCACTGCCATAGGCGATATTCTCCGCTATTGAGCCATTAAAGAGGAAAACGTCCTGTAACACCACGGATATCTGTTCCCGCAACGAGTGCAGTGTTAGAGTCCTGATGTCCTGACCGTCTAGAGTGATGCGCCCCCACTTTGGATCATAGAAGCGAGCAATCAGGCTGATAATCGAAGTCTTGCCCACACCTGTGGGCCCTACCAGTGCCACCATCTCACCCGGCTGGGCCTCGAAGCTGATATCCTCCAATACGCGCTGGTTGTCACTATAGCCAAAGTGTACCGAGTCAAAAACCAGATGCCCCTGGCTGTTGCTGATCTCTACAGCATCGTCGGCATCCTTTATGTCTGCAGCGGTATCCAGCACCTTGAAGACCCGCTCGCCGCCGGCCATGGCGCGCTGGATATCCTCCATCAGCCGTGACATAGCGGTAATAGGTTGATAGAAGAGGTTCAGGTACAGCATGAACCCCACGATATCGCTGCCGCGCATGGTCCCCTGCATGGCCAGCACACCACCGAAGAATATTACTATGACAGTGCCTAGCGATGTGAGAAATTCGATGGAAGGTTGGTATATGGCACCCATGCGTAGAGCCGACAGCATGGCGCGCACGTGCTCCTGGGAACGAAGGTCCACCTGTTCGCGCTCCCGTGCCTGCTTGTTGAATATCTGAATCTCTTTTAGACCGGAGAGATTGTCCTGCAGCACCGCGTTTAGTTCGGCAATCTTGCGTTGGGCCACGGTAAAGCTCGGACGCACCCGTTTAGCGTAGATTCTTGTCGCTATGAAGAGAAAGGGGACTGGTATCAGTGTGTAGGCCGCCAACTTGGCATTCATCGAGAAAAGTATCGCCGAGACTCCCCCGAGAACCAGAAGCTTGGCCCCCATCTCAGGTATGGCATGGGCCATCAGCGACTCAAAGGTCGCCACGTCGTTGATGGTGATGGACATCAGCTGCCCAGTCTGCTTGTCCTGGAAGAAGCCCATGGAGAGTTTTTGCATATGGTCGTAGACCAGGGTGCGCATGTTTGCTACCAGCCGCCAAGAGCCTACGTGGGACATGTAACTGGCCAGGAAACGAAAGATGATTTTCAGGGCGTACAGGCCGAGTAGACCAAGGGCGATGGGTTGCAGAACAACCATAGTCAGGCTGCCCTCGTCCTCCACGTGGGCCAGCATGCTGCGAATCAGCTGCGGTGCTATAAGGTCAATGCCGGTCAGGGCCAGTATGGCCAGCCCGGTTATCAGCAGATACGACCAGTAAGGCCTGGCGAGGCGCATCAGGCGGCTAAAAAACGACATGTACTACCTCCACAGCAAAAATTTCTACTACCAAACTAATTTACCACATGCGCGCGGGGATAGAAAGCCTTAGTCGCCGTCTTGTGTCACATAGCAAAATAGCCTGCTTCCTTCGGGAAGCAGGCTATTTTGCGGGCTTTTAGGCAGGCTTCGGAGCGTCCACTGGGCATACGGCGTTACAGGCACCGCAGTCGATGCACTTCTCAGCGTCGATCACATAGGGTTGCCCCTCAGCAATACAATCAACCGGACATTCGGGAACACAGGCCCCACAGGCGATGCATTCTTCATGGATAAAGTAAGCCAACAGAGTCACCTCCCTCCACTCGTTCTAAAACATTGTAACACTTCTGTAAGGGAGGTCAACACGATGCGCGCTCAAGGGGTTGCAACTTTTTTGCCAGCGTAGCCGGAGCAAGTCTCGCCAGGTGCAGGAAGAGTTCGGCGGTCGCCAGCGCATCACCCACGGCACGATGCATGCCCGGTTTGATGTGCAGATGCTGGCAGAGGGAAGTTAGCTTGTACTGGGACAGGCCCGGCAAAATGCGGCGGGCCAGACTCACCGTATCCAATACCTGTGGTGGGGAAAATAAGGTATTAAGGCGGGCGTATTCTTCCCTGAGGAATGACATGTCAAATGATGCATTATGCGCCACCATTACCGCGCCTTCCATATGTTCGCGCAGACCCGGGGCTATTTCCTGGAAAGCGGGCGCAGAGCTGACCATGGCATTGTCTATGCCTGTCAGTTCAGTTATAAGGGCAGGAATGGGGCAGCCAGGATTCACCAGCGTGGTAAACTGCCTGTCAGAAATGCGCAGGTTTTCTATGCGTATTGCGGCAATCTCTGTAATGCGGTCGCGGCGCGCCGCCAGACCCGTGGTTTCCACGTCAACCACGCAGAAGCTCATCGAGCGCAGATAGTCCAGATGGATGGTCAGAGCGGCACACTCCTTTCCACTTAGATTGGGCGCCTCAGGATTACTCGAGAAAGTCGGGGTCTTTCCTTACGTCGTAGCCACTGCGCAGGTTGTGTTCAGCCACACGGAGACTCATGCTGGCCAGGCCACGCAGAAAAGCATTATGTGCGGGAGGCTCACCGTGACGTAGCCGACCGGTAATGTGCCCCAGAGCCGATGCGCAAGTCGGCTTGCCGCGCCGGGCCAGGAAATCCGCTGTCAGGTCCAGGCGTCGAATAACCTGGTCCAGGCGAGGCTGGTACAGGTGAGTGACCAGTCGCGTAAGGAGGTCTTCAGTGGCGCGGCTCCGTGGCCAGGCGGTCTTGTAACGTTTTCTGATTCGCGTCAGCTCCTCGGCGGCGTCGTACACCACCGGGTCTTCCTCGTACCAGTCGGATAGTTCTTTTGTCTGGAGTAATTCGGCCAGCGCTGTGGGCGACAAGTCGGGGTCCGGGCCAACGGCAGCCGGAGTAAAGGGCCTGGGAACCAGCCTCACGGGGTGCAAAATCTGTTGCCAGAAGTACCACTGAGGAGGTAGCGGGGAGATGGACCCTTTGTTGGTGAAGAGCCCGTCCTCGAGAATCGCCGTAGCGTAGGATATGTCATCATCAATGACCGAATACCGTGAACGCAGGGTCTCAAGCAGGCTCTCCGCGTCTTCCTGTGATAGCCTGGTTGAGCCGTAACAGTCCTTCAGGCCGTCTTCGGCACTTACCAGAAAACTGGCTGCCATCAAGCTACCTTGCGACCCCTCAAGGAACCTCGCCAACCATACGATGCGGCAACCGTTTCCATCAAGGCCAGTGACCATGACACTGAAGAAATCGCCGAGGGCGCGGGGTTCCGGATCCTCGGGAACAATACCTTTGAACCTCAGGCGGCGCTCTTCACGCAAGGCCAGATCCCGCAGGAAAGTCTGATCCAGGGAAACAAGAATGTCGATGAGGGCAGCCAGAGACTGCGCAGTGGGGAGGCCCCCCAGGCCGCGGATGGCCTCGGCAGCTATTACTTCGTCGTCACTGTGTACAAGAGCAGAGAAGATAGGCACTACGCGTGGGTCCTTAAGCAGGGCCCAATCCTGTATGTAAGCCAGCTGCATTTCGGAAGAAAACTCGGCAAACTCTTCAAGTATGTTGCCGAGCACATCAGGATCACGACTCAGGTCGCACAAAAGCTCCTCCATGGAGTCAATGGCTAGCTTCTGTACATCCTGAAAGATCGAAGGGGTCAGAAAGTCCTGCACTTCCCAGCCATGAAAGGAGAGGACGCGCAGAAGGTCGGCCTTGCTTGTGTCGGAGACCTTCTGGTTGTACAGGAAGGGCATAATGGCATCCACAACATCGGTGCTGTCCAGCTTCATGAGCAGCCCGCAAACGACGTGGCTAACCTTTTCGTCAGGGTTGCTCTCAAGCAAGGTCAGGGCGCCGGCTGCCAGGTTACCTTCGAGAGAACCTAGCTTGTCTAGTTCTCCGTCGAGCATCAGTGGACTCAGGTCGGAATGAGCCAGTTCCAGTAGGCGCTTTCTGACTGTGTGGTGTACGAGCAAACTGTAGTCAACGATAGAACGAACCATGCAGGATCCCCCCTCTCTAATATGCTAATTCGCGAAATATGGATAATATCCCTCTTTGCTATTTGGCAACAATTCTTAGATTATAACACAGCCGGGCAAGTGGCATGCTATCATGGATACAAACTAGGCACCAGAGGTGTGTGTGAATGAAAGATGAACTGTTGCGACTGGGACTGTCGCTAGGAGAAGCTATGATGCAAGCGGGGGCTGAGGTCTATCGCGTCGAGGACACCCTGGCGCGTCTGCTGCAAAAGACCGGGGCCGAGGAGGTGCAGGTGATAGCCACGCCGACAGGGATATACTTGTCGGTGACTTTACAGGGCGAAGTTCACACAGCCGTGAAACGCATCGGTCGCGGGAGCATAGATCTGAGTAAGGTCTGTGAGCTAAATGCCCTGTCCCGCTCAGTGGGAGCGGGTGCGTACCCCTCTGATGTTCTCCGGGACGTCAAGACGATACTTACCCGCCCTCCGGAATATGCGAAGTGGCAACAAAGTTTGCTGGTGGCAGTCGCCGGGGGAGCCTTTGCTCTGTTGTTTGGCGGCGGTGTAGTTGAAGCCTTTGCGGGCGCTGTAGGGGCGCTATTAGTACAGGTGATCTGTGCCGGCCTGGGCACTTTGGGCACAAACCGTTTTCTTGTCGACTTCGCGGGCGGGGGCACAGCGGCTCTTTCTGCTTTGCTGCTGAATCTGGCCATAAGCCACAAAACAGATCTGGCCATCATCGGGGCCATCATGACCCTCGTTCCGGGGCTATTGTTGACTAATGCCATCAGAGACGCGCTTTCGGGCAACTTGCTGTCAGGAACGTCGCGTCTGCTTGAGGCCTTCTTTGTATCCATCTCCATCGCTGGAGGCGTAGGAGCGGTCCTGTCCCTGTGGCGTAGCCTCGGTGGTCTAATATGAACACGGCTTACCTGCTTATTACCTGCTTTGTCGCGACATCATCCTTTGTCATGTTGTTTGACGCGCCGCGCCGGGCTGTAGTCTATTGCGGCATAACGGGTACACTCGCTTATGGGGGGTATCTGGCCGCACAGGGATATGGACTGAGCCCGGTGGTCGCCGCTTTCCTCGGCTCTACTCTCACAGGAGCAGTCAGCGAGTATCTGGCCAGAAGGCAGCGCATGCCTGCCATAGTATTTATCACTGCCGGCATAATACCCCTGGTCCCAGGAGCCAGCGCCTACTATGCCATGTATTATTTCTCTCTGGGAGCCTACCAGCAGGCTATTCTTTATGCGTCCATGGTGCTCTACATAGCCAGCGCCATCTCCGCAGGCCTGGCCGTGGGAGCCGTCCTGCGGCGTCGCGTCCGGGCATAACATTCGCAGAGGCCAACCCGTAAGGGCGGCCTCTTTTTGCTGCTTGAATCCACTGTTGGTGCAAAGTCCACCTTGCATACAGCACCAAGCGACCTTTGCAATGTAAATGTTGCTCTAATAAATATTAAAGCATGGTCTTGACGAAGTGGCAAAGAGCCTTTATTATTAAGTCAGGAGGTGCTTGTCATGTCAGACGAGACGAGAATGATTCTGGAAATGCTTAAAGAAGGCCGCATCAACGCAACGGAGGCCGCTTCTTTACTTGAAGCCATAAAAGGGCCATCGAGGGAGGCCGGTCGGGATGACGACGACGTCCACCGGGAGGAGCGCGACGTAGCCGCTAACGCACGCAGGATGGCGCGGGAAGCGAAGCTACAAATGAAGGCGGAGCTTCGACGCGCCCGGGATGAGGCCGATGAAGTGTTCAAAGAAATAAGGGAAGACATAGTCTCCAGCGTGGATCGAGACATAATTGACGAGGCTGTGGAGGGTGGCTTGTCGAAGCTCGGCGTTCTGGTGTCAGGCATAGTGGGCAACATTTCTGGCTCCGAGTTTTCCTTTCCTGAGACCATCGTGGGAGAGCTACCGGCAGTGGATGTTCCCACCATTGTCATTCAGGGCGTAAATGGCAGGATAACAGTCCAGCCTCGCCAGTCAGACGAGCAGACCTACGAACTCAAGACCCTCGGCAGATTGCGCGCTGCTTCGGAGTCTGAAGCACAAGCCGCACTCAAGGAACTATACACCATTAGAAACACCGATCAGGGACCGGTGATTGCCGCCGAAAAAGTCTTTGGTCAGAGCAAAACCGTGGACTTCTGCTTAAGCCTGCCCAAAGGGCGCAAGTATAATCTGGAACTACGCTCCACCAATGGCAGCGTGACAGTGGGTGAGCTCAAGGTTGGCACGGCGCGCATTACCACCACCAATGGGAAAATACTTCTGTGCGCCGACGGGGACGAGTTCATATTGCATTCAACCAATGGGCGTGTGGAAGTGGAAGGCTGTGCGGCAAGTACGTCCTGCGGCACCGTCAACGGCAGAATTGTCTACGCCTGTCCCCGTCCGATTTCTGGACAAGCCNNACTGGACAAGCCTCTCTCTCCACCGTCAACGGCTCGATACGCATAAGTGTTCCCAGCGACAGCCCGGTGGAAATCGGGTTTAGCGGCGAGAGCCGCACCGGTACTGTTCGCTCGTCATTGTCAGGACAGACCATTCTATTGGAAGAGCGCAGGCGGGTTGGGCGCAAGTTGCATACGCGAAAAGATGGGCAAAAGCCCCCGCTTCAGATTGAAGCCAAGTCGGTTGTGGGTAGCATTCATATCGAAGAGGCATAGGAGGCAAAGGAATTATGAGCACGAAGCAGGCACAGATACTGCAGATGGTTGCCGATAAGGAGATAACCGTTGAAGAAGCATTACGCCGGATGCGCGAGGAAGATATAAGTGAAGAGGCACCTTCCGGTGAAGTACGAGAGGCGGTGTCTCAGGTCCTGAACCAGGTTGGCGCTTCTCTGAAGGAAGCCGGTGTAGCTGTCAACGAGGTTATGACCGAAGTCGGTGACGAGCTGCGCAACAATCAGGATCTGCAATCAGTCCTTGGTGGACTCCTAAGCGGTATACGGACACTGGGAGTGAGCAAAACCTATGAGTTTGAGCATGAAGGCCATTTTTCTGCTGACAGCGTCAGCATCAAACTCAGGGGCGCTAACGGAGGTTTAACGGTACAGGCCTGGGACAAGCCAGGCTATCTTCTGAAATCCCGGGTGGGGGTGCGCGGTCAGGGAGACGACGCTTCCCGCGAGTCCGCCGGGGAGACTTATCGTGTCGAGCACAGTCCGGATTCTCTCAGCTTTGAAACCAGAGATGGTGTTCATGGAGTGTCTGTCAGTGCTGTCCTGTATCTGCCCGAGGGTCATTCATACGGGCTGGATCTTCACACCAGCAATGGCGCTATACGAGCAGAAAGGCTTAAAGGACAGCGGCTCGTGGCAGACAGCAGCAACGGTTCTGTCACCCTTGATCAGTGTGATTTTCGTCTTGCGCGCATCGACACCAGTAACGGGGCTGTGTCGCTAAACGGGAGTTGTGGTGATGTAGAGGTGAAGACAAGCAACGGGAGCATTCGGGTAGACAACGCCGCTGAGCAGGCCACTGACAGCGCCTACGATCTGGCCACATCTAATGGTAGTATCACCATCAACCTCAAGAAGAGTTCGTCCGCAGGGCACAAGGTGAGTGCGTCCACCAGTAACGGCCGAGTCCGCGCCGATTTGCACGGCCTCAACGTGCGCACCACAGGAAGAAATCATCTTCAAGCAGAGAGTGATGGCTATGCCACGGCAACCAACAAGGTAATGATCAACGCCAGGACGTCCAACGGGTCGGTAAACATAACTCAAGTGTAATGAGCCCTGCCGCGCAGGCAGGAATTGACATGAATATGGCGAAAAGAGAAATAGCCGCATAGAAGCGGCTATTTCTCTTAGAGCGGAGGTTGTGTATGAACATCGCCCTTGTTGCCCATGATCAGAAAAAGGCGGCTATGATCGATTTTGTCAATAAGCACCGTGAGTTTCTCTCCGAACAATGGCTGGTAGCCACCGCCACCACGGGCAGGCATATAATTGAGAGCACAGGGCTTAACGTACGACTCATGCTGTCCGGTCCACTGGGCGGCGATGTGCAGATTAGTACACTGGCGGCCACCTGTGAGCTCGACGCCGTTATCTTCCTGCGCGACCCTCTGACGGCACAGCCTCACGAGCCCGACATAGGGGCGCTATTGCGTATTTGCGACGTGCACAATGTTCCTTTGGCTACTAATCTTGGTACAGCCGAACTCTTGCTGGCCAGTCTTATCAGGCGCGTTCCAGAGTAAAAACGGCTTTGACTTCTCCTATAACCTGTTTGCGATGGTTGTAAAGAGTAGGGTTAGCCTGATCCTTCAGTTTCATGAGCATGTCGGGGTTAAGCACCCCTAACTGGCGCAAAGCTTCAACGACGGACGGGGCACTGCAGCGAGCTCCGTTGCCGTCTTCGGCTTTCAGGGCTATGCCGATTCCCAGCTCCGGAACTCCCGCGCAGTATACGCCCTCAGCCCCACTCTTGGCAAACACCCGACCTCCGGCCGCCTTCATAAGGTCGGTGCAAATCCTGCCCGAACCGGCCACATTAAAGGGGTGTTTCATCATGGCGCGGGTAACGGTAAGTGCAGCCTTCTGCTCGCCGGCGTTCAGTTCCGATGGGTTGGCCAGGCTGGCAAAGGATTTGGCCATATGATATATGGACAAGCCAAAGACTGGTACGCCACAGCCGTCGGTGCCTATTACAATATCTTCGGCGGGTATGTCAGCAAAGCGGGCCATCTTTTGTAGCATAGCCTGCTGTACGGGATGGCTGAGTTCCGTATAACCGTCTATATCCCAACCCATGTAGCGACACAGGGTTAGCATACCGCTGTGTTTGCCTGAGCAATTACAGTGGATTTCCGTGGGAGTCAGCCCCGCCTTCACCATAGCCTCACCTGTAGGTTTGTGGGAAGGCAGGTGGGTACCACATTGCAGGGCTTCCTCACTGAGGCCGATTTTGCCAAGTATGCTCCGCACTGTATCGACGTGCTCCTCTTCCCCACCATGGGAGGCGCACATCACGGCAATCTCTGCCTCGCTCAGTCCGAAGTGCTCTGTGGCCCCGGATTCCACCACGGTAAGGGCCTGGATGGGCTTTGATGACGATCTTATGAAAGTCACCTTGTCCCTTGGTTCACCTACGCTAAAAAGCAAGTTGCCTTGCCAGTCCACAACTGCCAGGTCTCCACGGTGTATGCTTTCCACCAGTCCGCCCCGAATTACATGTACCAAATCTTTCGCCATCGTCTCCTGCTCCCTTCCTTCTGTAAGCTAATTATACACGGGACAGAGCACCTCAGCCTTGTTCGGAATATTCTGTGAGTAGCCAAACCAGGGTAAACCGTGTATAATGACTCATACATCAGGGATATGCTAATATTTGTATTTTCTAAGGAGGATCATGATGGCAAAACGGCACAGCATGCTTGTTTCTGCCGCCTGTCTTGTCGCCCTCGCCCTGTTTCTGCCTGTCGTTCTGACAGGTTGTGCCGGGCAGGCACACATCAGGTTTGCAGAGGCCGCCCTGCGGGGCGAAGCCAGACAGGCCGCGGTACCTGTGGACCCGGAACCCATAGTAGTACAGCTACATATCGCAGGGCAGATCAGACGGGTAGCTACTTACGCTGAAACCGTGGCGGACTTACTGGCCGAACTGGAGATCGAACTTGGCGAACACGACAGTGTAGAACCCTTACCTGAGGCAGGATTGTCCGGCCTCGAGCTAGTGCGGGTTGTGCGTCGGCAAGTGAAAGAAGAGACGACGTTACAGCGCATCTATTTTCATGAGATACGCAGGCAAAACACAACAATGGAACTTGGTACGACAAAGGTTGTACAACAGGGCAGAGAGGGACAAAGTGCCGAACGTTATCGAGTAGTTCTTGAAGATGGGGTCGAGGTAGAGAGAACCCTTATCGGCACAGAGATTATCACGCCAAAAATAGACCGAATTGTGGAGTATGGAACCATCGGCACTATTGTTCGAGACGGAGTAGAATACAGATTTACCCGGGTCATAACCGTGCAGGCTACAGCTTACACCGCGGGACCTGAGAGCACAGGCAAGTCCCCTGGTGATCCGCTCTATGGTATTACTCGCTCTGGCATTCCCGTGCAGGTCGGACACATAGCAGTGGACCCACGAATTATCCCGCTGCTCACCAGCGTGTACGTGGAAGGTCTGGACAGCAGGGGCGCCTTGTTTGACGGAGTATATCTGGCCACGGACACCGGGAGCTCCATCCGCGGAAACCGCATCGATATCTACTTTGAAAACGTGGATGATGCCCGGTGGTTTGGACGCCGACAGATGAAGGTCTACGTTCTGGAATAGAAAGAAGGGAGCCCTCTGGCTCCCTTCTTTCTATTCGGGTCGGCTCTATTTGGCTGCTAGAGCCTTGTTCAGATCTTCGATTAAAGCAGGAACGTTGATACCATGAGCCATGGCACCTTGTTCGATGCTCTCATATCTGGCAGCGGCACAGCCGATACAACCCAGGCCGTACTTAAAGAATACGGGGACCAGTTCCGGATACTTGGCCACGACTTCCTGAATGTTCATGTCCTTATTGATAGTCACTGCAGAGACACCTCCTTCACAGATTCGCATAACAAGTATATCATAGACGGAAAAACCCGAGTCGCCAACCCCATTTTACAAAGAAGTTTCCCGTCTTGCTTTATGGTGATAAACTGACATATGAAATGTTTGGTAAGCGAGCACAACGATAATGGAGAGGTGGAAACGAGAAATGGAAGTGCGATTGAGGAAGCGCAAGTTCACGGCAACGGAATATACGCCTCCGGGAGACAAGTCCATCAGCCATCGCGCCCTGATTCTCAGTGCCTTGAGCCACGGTGAGAATCCCATAGTTGGCTTGCCGGCTTCTGTGGATGTGCTGGCCACCAAACGCTGTCTGCAGAATCTCGGCGTCAACATGATAGAGCGCGATGACAGCCTCGTAGTAGTCGGTCGTGGCTTCACAGGCTTCACTTCTCCCGCTCAGGCCCTGGACTGCGAGAACTCTGGCACAACCATGCGACTTCTTGCTGGTGTCCTGGCTGGCAGCCCTGTGGCGGCCATTCTCAAGGGTGACGCTTCCCTGACCGCACGCCCCATGCGTCGCGTAGTGCTGCCACTGCGGACCATGGGCGCGGAGATAACTTCACCCACGGACGGTGCCTATCCGCCGTTGTCTGTAGCGGGGCGTGAGCTCAAGGCCGTGAAGTGGCACATGACTGTGCCCAGCGCTCAGGTCAAATCAGCGATTCTGCTGGCGGCTTTAAATGCTGACGGACCGAGCCAGATTACATACGATCTCCTCACCCGCGATCACACAGAGCGCATGCTTGAATACTTCGGAGCCAAAATAGAGACTGCCCCGGGACGCATAACCCTGTCTCCGGGGGCCCTCACTCCCAAACCAGTTACCATTCCGGGGGATATATCGTCGGTAGCCTATTTCGCCGTCCTGACGGCAGTCACGCCGGGCGCTCGCCTTGTAGTGAAGGGGGTAGGACTAAACCCAGGTCGTTGCGAGTTTTTACGAATACTGTCTGAGATGGGCGCCCGGATTACCATCAGCCAGAAAGTAGACGGGCCTGAGCCGATAGGCGATGTCACCATCGAAGGTGGCGAACTGCGCGGCGTTTCCATTGGCGGCGAAACAATCCCCAGCATGATTGACGAACTGCCTATTCTGGCGGTCGCCGCAGCGATGGCTCGCGGCAGAACCGTAGTGCGTGGTGCCCAGGAACTGCGGGTGAAGGAAAGCGACCGCATCACTTCGCTGGTGGGCGAACTGAGCAAGATGGGGGTTCGGGCACAGGAGCTATTTGACGGTTTTGTCATTGACGGAGGTCATCCCTTGCGTGGAGCCGCTGTAAGCGGCCACGATGATCATCGCATAACCATGACCCTGGCCATAGCGGCTTGCCTGTGCCAATCTGGGGAGACCGTCATCAGCGGAGCTGAGGCGGCGGCAATTTCCTACCCCGACTTCTTCTCCGACTTGCTGCGCATGACGGAGGGTGAAGGCAATGCTTAGGTTTCTGACGGCAGGAGAGTCCCACGGTCCGGCGCTAATCGGGATTCTTGACGGTTTGCCGGCAGGAGTACCTATTGATGTCTCTCAGATAAACATGCAACTGTCACGCAGGCAGAAAGTACAGGGGCGCGGAGGCCGCATGCTTATCGAGCAGGATGAGGTGGAGGTGCTCAGCGGACTGCGGCAAGGCGTCACAATGGGCAGCCCTTTGTGCCTTATGATTCGCAACCGCGACCATGTCAACTGGCAACACGTGTATGGGCCCGAGGGTGGAGCCGAGCCGGTCCTACGCCCGCGCCCCGGCCATGCCGACCTCCCAGGCATGGTGAAATTCGGCTTCTCTGACGTACGCAACGTAATTGAGCGGGCCAGCGCCCGGGAAACGGCGATGCGCACCGCGCTTGGGTCCGTAGCCAGGCAAATTCTGGCAGGCATTGGGGTGAGGATTTTCAGTAGAGTGCTATCTGTGGGTCCACTCGCTCTGTGCGACTTACCCAAAAACGAGCTTGAATGGTCTCAGGCTCAGGGCCAGCCTTTGGGGTATCCCGATGCTGCCCGTATGGTTGAGGCTGAGGAACTTTTGAGGCAGGCCAAGGAAGCAGGCCACAGCGTCGGCGGGGTCTTTGGGCTAGTCGCCTTTGGCCTGCCCCCAGGCATAGGCAGTTACACCCAGTCGGACCTGCGACTGGACGCCAGAGTAGCGGGCGATATGTGCTCCATACCGGCAGTCCGGGCAGTAGAGTTTGGCGAAGCCTTTGCCCTGTCCGCAGCGGCTCCGGGGACACCGGGGGATTCCATTGTTATGGATGAGGGAAGGCTCAACTACGAAGGCAACATTAACGCGGGTTTGGCTGGTGGTATGTCCACGGGTCAGCCGCTGGTGGTGCGATGCGCCGTCAAACCTATCCCCACCGCAATGCCGGGGCTTACCGTGGACCTGTCCAGCGGGGAGGCGGTATCCGCGGTGAAGGAGCGCAGCGACACTTCGGCGGTCCCGGCAGCGGCAGTGGTGGCCGAGGCGGTGTTGTCTCTGAGGCTGCTCGGGGAGATAATTGACAGCATGGGAACAGGATACTTTAAGTAGAAACGGCGATTAAGTCGTTTGGGGGAGGTTTAGTCTTGGAGCAGTCAGAACACAGTGTTTTGCGCAACAATTTGCGCTGGAACAACATACATGGCATCATG
>DDWC01000115.1:4043-24005 GCA_002345475.1 Firmicutes bacterium UBA2296 | reverse complement strand
CTCCCGTATCTCCCCTATTTTGCTGGCGGCTGGCGGCTGTTGGCTGTTGGCTGTTGGTTATCAGTCCGTCGCATTTCCCCTCATCGGCAACGAAAGAGCCAGAAAATTGCAGCAAAAAAACTCCTGCCTGGGGAAGGAGTTGGGGACTCCATGGCTAATATGTACCGTAACGAACACAGCAAAATAAAACACGGAGGTGGTTCCCTTGAACGTGGAAATCGCAACGCAGTTTCAGGCGGCCCGAGCGCCGCAGTTCCGCTTCAACACCAACAGCGACCTGACAAGGCAATTCTCGGGAAAGACTGTCAAGTCTATGGAAATCAACGAGGTCGAATCGACAGATTTATCGCCCGTCGCCCTGCGTCTGCGTATCCATTTCACTGACGGCTCTTATCTCGAAGTAGATAGAAAGACCACGGACATACCCGAAGTTCAGCGCAAAGTAATGCACCTCAATCTGGTTTGGCAAAGCAGCTAGCCCGAAATCACAGGCAAGCGCGGCCCGCGTGGTCGCGCTTGCTTTCTGAGTACATGACAAGGTATGGGAGGTTTGGCAGTGCAGCTTCTGGCTCTTTCGTTAGCTCCGGTCGTCCTTCTCTTCTGGTTTTTCTATGTCAGGGACAAGTACGAAAAGGAGCCTCCCGGGCTACTAATCCGTCTCTTCGCCTTCGGGGCCTTTGCGGTCTTGCCAGCGGTAGCCTTCAGCCTTTTTCTCGGGCGCTTTACCGAGTTCTATCTCATCCCGGGAACCCTGAAATACATCCTCATTGAGAACTACCTCGTCATTGGCCTTGTAGAAGAGATGGTCAAGCTTTATGTTGTGGTGTCCGTGGCCTACGGTCACCCGGCCTTCAACGAGCCATACGATGGCATTATCTACGCCATCACGGCTGCTCTCGGCTTTGCCGCCGTGGAGAACATCCTGTATGTGTATCAGGGTGGGGTAGGGGTAGGGGTGGCTCGCATGCTGCTGGCTGTACCGGCACACGCCCTCTTTGGCTCCTTCATGGGGCACTACCTTAGCCGCTCAAAATTCAGCAATGGCGGCCGCTCCACCGGATTGATGTATCTGGCCCTGCTTATCCCGGCTTTTCTGCACGGCACATATAATTCCCTTCTGTCCACCGGACGTATGGAGTTTGCGGTGCTGGTGGTGCCATTGAGCCTCTTCATGTGGCGTTCTGCCCTGAGGCAGGGAGCCCGCGCCAGTTCCCAGTCACCTTTCCGGCCTGAAACCTAAGTGTTTTGGCAGGAGAACAGCGATACACTGGCGAATATGCTAAATTTGTAACATTACATAGGAGGTGCTTTTGTGCGTTTAGTTTCAGATTCCAGCAAGTGTTCGGGCTGCAAGGTGTGCCAGACGCTGTGCGCATTGGTCCATTTCGACGAGAACAACCCCAAGAAGGGCGCCCTGAAGATCGAGGGGAAGTTTCCGGTCCCGGGCGTGTACGAAGTAACCGTGTGCAATCAGTGCGGTGAGTGTGCCGCGGTTTGTCCTGTCGATGCCATCACCCTGCATGGCACCACGTGGATTCTCGACCGGGATACCTGCATCGGCTGCATGGCTTGTGTTACAGCATGCCCCATCGGCGTCATGATGGTGCACCCGGACGAAGAAGCCCCCATTAAGTGCGATGACTGTGGCGACTGCGTGCGCTATTGCCCGCGCGAGGCAATACTTGACGCTGACGGCGAAGTCAAACGCATGGGACGATAGGAGGTATTTGCATGAACGGATATGCGGGACACATCCTGCGCGTAAATCTGACCAAACGTACTCATACTATCAGCCCCTTGCCTGAAGACCTGGCGCGCGACTATCTTGGTGGACGCGGCTTTGTTGCTAAGCTCATGTGGGACGAGATTCCGCAGGGAGCAGACCCACTGGGTCCAGACAACAAGATTATCGCTGCTCCCGGCCCCCTCACCGGCGTCTTTCTTCCCGGTAGCGGCAAGCTGGAGTTTGGCGCCAAATCGCCTGCCAGCGGCGGTTACGGAGATTCCAACATTGGTGGCCATATCTCCCCCGAAATCAAATATGCTGGTTTCGACGCCCTGATTATTGAAGGAGTCGCCACCGAGCCGGTAATGCTTGTTATCGAAGATCACAACATTGAAATACGCCCCGCCAGTGAGTACTGGGGCAAGGGCGCCCTGGAATCAGAAGCCATGCTCAAGAACGACTTGGGCGAAGACTTCCAGATTGCTACCATTGGCCCCGCGGGCGAAAACCTGGTGTACTTTGCCTGTATCAGCCATGACTTCGGACGCCAGGCCGGACGCACCGGGGTTGGCGCTGTAATGGGATCCAAAAAACTCAAAGCCATCGCCGTAAAGGGTACCAAATCTGTTCCCCTGGCCGACACCAAAGCCACCATCGAGGTGGGCAAGAAGATGTTTGAAGCCTGCTTTGAGAAACCCGGTTTTGAAGAATGGACGCCTCAGGGCACCGCGGGTGTCACCGACTGGGTAAATGAAGTCGGCGCGTTTCCTACCCGTAACTTTAAGAGCGGCTACTTCCCCAAACACCAGTTTATAAACGGCGAGCAAATCGTCACCCAGATAAAGGTCACGGACAAGGCATGTTATTCTTGCCCCATACCTTGCGGAAAGTATTCTCATGCCAAGACCCCCAAGTATGATGTCCATGTGGAGGGCCCCGAGTACGAAACCATCGCCCTCATTGGCGGCAACACCGAAATAGACAATATCAAGGACTGCGCCTACGCTAACTACATTTGTGACGAACTAGGCCTCGACAGTATCTCCGCCGGTAACGTCATTGGCTTCGCCATGGAATGCTATGAAAAGGGCGTCATCAAGGGCGAGGACATCGACGGACGCACCCTGAACTTCGGCAGTGTGGATGACTTTGTCTGGCTGGCCAACGATATCGCCTACCGCAAAGGCGTGGGCAACGTTCTCGCCGAAGGCGTAAAGACCGCCAGCGAGAAGTTCGGTGAGGACACCGCCCGCTTTGCCATCCAGGTGAAGGGTGTGGAGTGGTCAGGCTACGAGGCCCGTTATGCTCCAGCCATGATGCTCAGCTACATCACCTGTGACGTTGGAGCACACCATAACCGTTCCTGGGCCATCACTTACGATGTGGCCTCTGGACGCGATGTCATGGAAGGCAAAGCTCAGCGAACAATAGAACTGCAGCATATCCGCCCGCTATTCGACATGCTCTGTCTGTGTCGGCTGCAATGGGTTGAACTGGGCTTTGAGCTTGACTGGTATCCGCAGATATTCAAAGCCGTTACCGGCCGCGAATTCAGCTTTGAAGAACTGCTCGGTTTCTCAGAGCGCATCTGGAATCTGACCCGTTGCTATAGCCTGCGCGAAATCGAGGGCTTCGGTCGTTCCTTCGATTACCCACCAGCACGGTTTATGGAAGAGCCCATCACCGACGGTCCGACAGAGGGCAAGTTCATGCCCCGCGAATCCATCGATTACCTGCTGGATGACTATTACAAGCTGCGCGGCTGGGACAATAACGGAATCCCCAGTCAGGCACAACTAAGCAAGATGAAGCTGGAGTTCGCCGAACCCGTCATTGCTCCTTTAAGGAAGTAACATCGTGGGAGTAATCAAAGTAAGTGTCCGCGGCCACGCCGTGGAATACTTCCCCGGGCAGGAAGAGCGTTTCGATTTCCCGGCAGATAAACCCCTCACCATCCGACAAATGCTCGACATCCTCGGCGTAAACCCGTTACTCATAATGATGGCTAACGTCAATGGCGTCAAGCGATCTAAGGACTACACCATCACCGCCGGTGACGAAGTACTGCTTTTCAGCCCCCCGTCGGGGGGATAACAACAGCCCCGCAGCACTCAGCTGCGGGGTTTGTTTGTTCAAGGTGCACTCAAGCGAAGTTCTGCGCTTAGCGCTTGGCGCTTGGCGCTTGGCGCTTGGCGCTTGGCGCTTGGCGCTTAGTAGAGCAGGGGAGTGCGAAGTCAGCATACCTCGGTTATGTTTTTTGCTTTTGAGTTTTGCTTAAGTGCTGTATGCGTTTTTTAGCATCCGTGCCATATAATGTAGGGGCACAGCATGCTGTGCCCACGTTCTTGGTCTTGGGTTTTTCGTTTTTGTTTAAATTCCGTAGTTTCGAGACCGTGACTCGCGGCCCTCGACGTGTCCAAGATTTACGTTCTATTCGCAAAATGCTGAATGCCGAGTGCTACATGCTTACCCTCCACTAAGCGCCAAGCGCCAACCGCCAATCACCGGGCTCATCGTTCCACTGTGGTATCAGTGTCCCCACGTCAGTGGTACCTGTGGCTGGTACTCCTCCTCCAAGCGCTGAGCGCAAATCACCAAGCGCAAATCACTGGTCTCCCACCATCTCCAGGTTATCCTTGGCGGCTCGGTACTGCGCAGTGTAAAGCTCGTAATACTTGCCGCGGTTCTTTATGAGCTCCTCATGGGTTCCGCGTTCCGCTATGCCTCCGCCCTCGACAACCATAATCAGGTCTGCCTGGCGAATGGTCGACAGACGATGGGCAATTATGAAAGATGTTCGGCCCTCCATGAGCCTGGTCAGGGCCTGCTGGATGAGATGCTCAGTTTCGGTGTCGATACTCGAAGTCGCTTCATCAAGGATGAGGAGCTGAGGACGCGCCAGCAGCGCCCGGGCAAAAGCCAGCAGTTGGCGCTGTCCCTGAGACAGAGTGCCGCCGCGTTCCTCTGTCACCGTATCATAACCTTCCGGCAGCCGCATGATAAAGTCATGGGCATTCACTGCCTGGGCCGCGGCCACTATTTCTTCATTGCTGGCGTCGAGCTTGCCGTAGGCGATGTTCTCGCGGATGGTTCCGGCAAAGATGAAGGGATCCTGGAGCACAATGCCCAGCTGGCTGCGGAAAGAAGCCAGAGTTACTACGGACAGGTCATGACCGTCCACCAGCACTGTCCCGGCATCCGGGTCGTAAAAGCGGGAAAGCAGGTTTATGATAGTAGTCTTGCCGGCGCCCGTTGGCCCTACCAGTGCTACCGTTGTGCCCGGGTTCACTGCGAAGTTGACTTCGTGCAGCACAGGCTGTCCGGGCACGTAGCTGAAGGTCACAGCCTTAAACTCCACTCCTCCCGTCAGCGGTGGCATTTCGTAGGCTTCAGCTGCGTCTTCAACCTTGGGCGGAGTGTCCAGAAAACCGAACACGCGGTCCGCCGAAGCCATAGCGCTGAGCATCTGGCTGTAAACGCGGCTGATGGCGCTCAGCGGCTGCCAGAGCCGATTCAGGTAATTGACAAAAGCCCACAGAGTGCCGATGGTCAAGGCTCCGGCCATGTACTCCCTGGCACCAAACCAGATCACTAGACAGGTTCCCAGCGCGCCCACGTTCTCGATGATGGGCCAGAAGAGCACCTCGAGCTTTATAACCTTGAGATACGCCGCCATGCGCCCTTCCATGATTATGCGGAACTTGGCCGAGTTCACTTCCTGCCGGGAAAAAGCCTGGATTACCTGAATGCCGGTAATACTCTCATTGAGGTGAGCGTTGACCTTGCTATGTTCCTCGCGGACGCGGGCCCATCCCCGGTGGAAAAAGGGGTGCGCCTTGCCCAAGAACACCGCGAATAGGGGCAGAACCGCCAGACACATCAGCGCCAGGCGCCAGTGGAGAGTCAGTATGATCACCGTGATACCCACCAGGGTGATCAGCTGGGTGGCGATGGTGACGACTCCCATGTTTACGAACTGGCTCATTGCATTTACGTCCGAAGTCACCCTGGACATTATCTTGCCCACGGGGCGCCCATCGAAAAAGTCAAAGGATAGTTTTTGAATGTGTTCAAAGAGATTCTGCCGCAGGTCAAACAGAACTCTCTGACCGGTCCAGTTAGAAAGCCGGGTCTGTTGCCGGGCACACAGGTACACCAGGGCGCGCAAAGCGATGAAGATGGCAATGTAGAGTACTATTTTGTCTGTTGACTGTTCTCTGATGGCGTTGTCGATAATCATCATCATGAGGAGGGGCTCGGCCAGCTGTCCCAGAGTTACCAAAACCATGAGGATACCAACACCGACCACCTTGATGCGATAGGGGAGCAGGTACGATAACATGCGCATAAAGTAACCCTTGTTAAAAGCCTGTTCTATGGCTTCGGGTTTCTCGTCCAGGTCATAGATGTTAGACAAGCTGCGCCACCTCCTCTCCCGCATCAAATTCCTGGCTGCGGTGTAACCTGCTGAAAAATCCTTCGCTGCCAAGCAGTTGCTGCGGAGTGCCAAACTCGGCAATGCGTCCCTGCTCCAGAACCATTACCAGATCAGCCTGCTCGATGGTAGAGAGGCGTTTGGCGATTACTACTGAAGTGCGGCCCTCCATGATCTCCTTGAGGCCCTCCTGTATGAGCACCTCCGTGTGGGTATCGACACTGGAAGTGGCTTCGTCCAGAATCAGGATGCGCGGGTCCATCAGCAAGGCCCGGGCCAGAGCTACTCGTTGTTTCTGACCGCCCGACAAACCCACGCCACGCTCGCCAATGGGTGTGTCATAGCCGCGCGGCAGTGAAGCGATAAAGTCATGGGCCTGAGCTAGTCGGGCCACCGTCTCTATTTCTTCCTGGGTTGCCTCGGGCATCCCGTAGGCGATATTATCCCGTACCGATGCCGAGAAGAGCACAGTGTCCTGAAGAACCATGCCAATCTGCCTCCGCAGGCTAGACAGGGTCCAGTCCCTGATGTCGGTCTCATCGATGAGGACGCCACCGTTGCAGGGATCAAAGAAGCGGGGTATGAGTCCAACAAGAGTGCTCTTGCCGCTGCCGGTGCCTCCTACAATGGCCAGAATCTGTCCCGGCGCCACGGAAAAATCGATGTCCGTCAGAACTTCACTTTCCCCGTCACTGAAGGCGAAGCTCACATTATTAAACCTGATGGCCCCGGCCAGGGAGCCGGCCGCGCGGGAACCCTCGGCATCCGCGATTTCTGGAACCGCGTCCAGCACTTCCAGCAGGCGAGGCGCTGCGGCCATGGCCTGTTCCAGCAGGTTTAGCAGCATACCCAGCATGCGAATAGGCCAAATCATGTTCCACACAAAGCCCTGAAAAGCTATCAGTGTGCCGACGCTCACCGAGCCGTTAACCACCATATACCCACCGAATCCCAGCAGCGATACAATGGACAGGCTGGAGAGAAACTCGATAAAGGGCTGGGTATTGGCTTCTATCAGTCCGCGCTCAATATTGGTTTCAAAAAACTCAGTGTTGCGAGTGCGAAACTTGCCTATCTCAAAGGACTCTCGGGCAAAAGCTTTTACTGTGCGCACTCCGGAGATGTTCTCCTGCAAAACAGTGGTCAGCTTGCCCAGTTCTTCCCGCACTCTGTGCCATATGGGTCTGATTTTCTTGTCAAAGCGCAGCACCACTACTGCCATGATAGGGAAGGCCAGAAACGTGGCTACGGCCAGACGCCAATCCAGCCACAGCATGACACCAGCCGTGATGGTTATGGATAGAAAGTTGCTGAATAGCAGAATAAAGCCCCAGCCGAGAAACTCCTGAATGCTGTGGATGTCTTCAGACACCCGCGACATCAGGTCGCCGGTCTTCTGACGCCGGAAGTACTCCAGATGCAGGCGCTGCAGATGGTCGTGCATATCCTGCTGAATGTCCCGGGCGATGTTCTGTCCCACCACTTCAAAGGAGTACCACTGTCCGTAGTTAGCCAGGCCCAGCCCCATGTTGGTGGCAATATAGGCCGCCACTAGCCAGGTCAGCAGGTTGAGGGACTGCTCTGGGATGGCGCGGTCCACTATGCTGCGCAAGATCAGTGGAGGCAGCAGACCTAGGACCAGCACAGACAGCATGCAGACAAAGGCCAGGGCCACCATGCGGGCATATGGCCTGGCGTATCTCATCAACCTCAGCAAATGGTTCACCGTTAACACCTCATTTCGTCGTCGTCGCTGTCATTGCCATCATACCCTGATTGTATGGCGCCAAAAAAGGGTAAGTTTTGCTCTTAAGCATCTGTCACTTGCGAAGATAGGTCCTGGGAGAGGTATAATAAAATAAGCATAGTGCGGGGAGGGAATGTCCATGTGCGGTCGTTACAGCATTATCCTCACTGCCGCGGAAATAGCCGAAGTCTTCGGCCTGTCCCGTCCGGGCTTCACCACCGTACCTCGTTACAATCTGGCCCCCACCGACGTGGCGCCTGTCATTGTGGCTGAGTCGGGGAAAATGATGCTGACCGAATCACGTTTTGGTCTGATACCCTTCTGGAACAAGGGCGATACATCCGGCGCAGGGTTTATCAATGCCCGGGCCGAGACTCTCGCCGAGAAGCCGGCCTTTCGCCGCGCCTTCGCCCGCAGCCGCTGCCTTGTTCCCGCTGACGGCTTCTACGAATGGAAGGGTGGGGCCGGCGGCAAGACGCCGTACCGCATTGTCATGCCTGATTTGCGGCCATTTGCCTTTGCCGGGCTCTGCGACACCTGGTCTGCTCCGGATGGGCAGGTCATCCACTCCTTCGCCATCATCACTACCTCTGCCAGCGATGATATCGCCGGGCTGCATCATCGCATGCCAGTCATTTTGGACACACCCCAGGAGATGTCAGCCTGGTTAACTGCACCAGAAACGGCTTCCGCATCCGTCTTGTTGCGGCCCTACGAGGGTCGTCTGAAGACTTACCCGGTAAGCAAACTCATCAACTCGGTGAAAAACGATGGTCCGGAGTGTATCGTCCCCGTCGAGCTGCCCGTAGAGCCTGGGCCACAAAGATTATTCTAGCATCAATTGCCTGCCATCGGCGCGATGTATTGCGCCCAATATCAGCAAGGGAGAGTGCATGTTGGAACGTATACGTAACACAAGTCTGCGAGCAAAAGTCACAGAGGCCAGTGAGGCCGCCAAGCTTATTAAGGATGGCATGACGGTGGGCGCCAGCGGGTTTACTCCTTCTGGATATCCTAAGGCCGTGCCCCTGGCGTTAGCCGAAAGAGCCCTAGTCGAACCCTTTAAGATTAACCTCTATACAGGAGCCTCGGTAGGGGATGAGCTGGATGGCGCGCTGGCCAGGGCCGGGATGGTCAATTTACGCTTGCCCTACCAGACCAACAATGCCATGCGGGACGCCATAAACAGCGGGAGTGTGCATTTTACGGATATGCACCTCAGTCATGTGCCACAAATGGTCAGGTACGGATATCTGGGGAAAATCGATGTGGCTTTGGTGGAGGCGGTAGCCATAACCGAAGAGGGCCACCTAGTGCCTTCCACATCGCTGGGCGCGACTCCTGCTTATGTGGAACAGGCTGAAATGGTTATTGTTGAGATTAATACTAGCCAGCCCTTGGCCCTTGAGGGTATGCATGACATCTATTCACCCGAGGCACCCCCCAGACGTCAACCCCTGCCGCTATTGGCGCCGGGGGACCGCATCGGCACACCCTACATCCCCTGCGATCCCCAAAAGATCGCAGCAATAGTCATTACCGACATTGAGGACGCCGTTCGTCCTCTGGGTCCCATAGATCAGTGCTCCCGAGACATTTCTGCGCAGCTCATCGAGTTCCTCGAGTTTGAAGTCGGTCGCGGTCGGCTGCCCCGTAATCTCCTGCCTCTGCAATCCGGGGTGGGTAGCGTCGCCAACGCGGTGCTGGCCGGCTTGCTGAATTCCCCCTTCACCGGCCTTACCTGCTATACAGAGGTCATTCAGGACTCCATGCTTGACCTGATAGACGCCGGACTGGTAACAGTGGCTTCCGGCTGTTCGCTGACGCCTTCGCTGGAAGGACTCAAGAGGTTCAAACAGAACATCGACTTTTATCGCAGTAAGATCATACTTCGTCCGCAGGACATCACCAATCATCCTGAGATAGCCCGGCGTCTGGGTGTTATCTCCATGAACACGGCGCTGGAAGTTGACATTTACGGCAATGTGAACAGTACCCATGTCATGGGACAACGCATGATGAACGGCATCGGCGGTTCAGGAGACTTTGCCCGCAATGCCTATCTAAGTATTTTCACCACCCCTTCCATCGCCAAGGGGGGCGATATATCCTCTGTTGTACCCATGGTCTCGCACCACGACCATACCGAACACGATACAATGGTCATCATCTCCGAACAGGGCGTGGCCGACTTGAGAGGACTCAGCCCCAGGCAGCGTTCCCGGCGCATTATCGAGAAGTGCGCTCACCCCGATTACCGTCCCATGCTCAGGGACTATGTGGAACGGGCAGAGAAAGGGCAGTTTCAACACACCCCACATCTACTGGGAGAAGCACTTTCCTGGCATCAGCGTTTTCTGCAGACGGGATCCATGAAGCCGTAGCTAACCGGAGGAGGTTTGCCAATGTCTCAGTATGTCTGGCTCATTTTTATCTTCGTCAGCCTGATCATGCCCTGGATGCGGGGGCAACAGATCCAGAGCACGCGGTTAAAGACCATAATCGACTTTCAACGCAAACGTGGCAGCCGGCTAATTACACTCATACACCGTCAGGAGACCATGTCGTTCTTTGGCATCCCTTTGAGCCGCAGCATAGACATAGAGGACTCCGAAGACATCCTGCGTGCCATTCGCATGACACCGGCAGACAGGCCCATCGACCTGTTGCTGCACACACCCGGCGGACTGGTCTTGGCCACCGCGCAAATTGCCGAAGCGCTACGGCGCCACCCGGCCAAAGTCACCGTATTCGTGCCCCATTACGCTATGTCCGGAGGAACCATGCTGGCCCTGGCGGCTAACGAGATTATCATGGATGAAAACGCCGTGCTCGGGCCTCTGGATCCGCAGCTCGGTCGTTACCCCGCTGTGAGCATCCTGAGAGCCGTTGCCAGAAAGGACATCAACCAGGTCTCCGACGAGACCCTCATCCTGGCTGATGTCGCCGAAAAGGCCATGCGCCAGGTTTACAACACAGTTCTGGATCTCCTGAACGACCACCTGAGCGAAGAAAAAGCCCGGCAGATCGCTGCCGAGCTTACCGAAGGCAATTATACCCATGACTTTCCTCTGACTTGTGAAATGCTCCGCGCCATGGGCCTTAATGTCACCTGTCCTCTACCTGTAGAACTGCACCAGCTGATGGCCTTGTATCCCCAGGCCGCCAACCGCCGCCCGTCGGTCCAGTATGTGCCGATGGATTAGGCGCCAGCCGCCGGCGGAGGGGGGAGCGGGCGCTTGGCGCTTGGCGCTTAGTGGAGCGGGGGAGAGCGCGGCAATCAGTAGTCAGCCGGTGTTCGCAAACGCTGAACCGCCTATGTTTTTTGTTTTTTGGTTTTGGTTTAAGTCCCGTAGCGGCGAGGCCGTGACCCACGGGCATTACGGTTCTACTTCGCTTCGCTGAGTGCTGAATGCTGAATGCTACCCCCTGTTGTCTGTTGTCTGTTGCCTGGCGGCTGGCGGCTGGTGGCTGGTGGCTAGCGGCTGGCGCCTGGAGGCTGGAGGCTTTTCCTCAGAAATTGAACACCTTCCCCAGCACCGTGTTAATCTCCGCCCAGTATATCAGCAGGCCAAACAGCAGCCCCGGCACAGTAGTGATCACTGTGGCCCACAGTGCGCTACGCCTGTCCAGCGCCAGAAGCGGGAACAGGGCGTCGCCATCCTGCGAAATAGCGTTGGCGAACAGGGCGGCAAAGGGAACCAACCCCCGCCCGTACAGTGCCACAAAGAGAATCTGCGGTCCGCACCCCGGGATCATGCCCACCAGCGCTCCGATGAAAACCGAGGCCAGTCCCACCGACATTAGCACAGATTCTATCAGAAGCTCGCCGGCAGCGTAGTCGCCACGGCCGAGCGCCAGAACCAGAAACTCATAAACCAGAAAACCTACAAAGACCCACACGATAACAAAGGCCGTTTCCTGGGCGTTGTGGATAAAGGTCTCCTTGAGAGACATCATCTTGTGTTCCGTCTCTTCATGGGTGTCGCTGGCCAGGAACTTGTGCGCCAGGGCCATAAAGACAATGGCCAGAGTAGTGCCTCCGACCCCCACGATCATGCCCAGATTGGGAATGACAAGGGCGTTAATGTCAATTTGCATAATGTCCATTATTCCAAGTACGAGGCCGACTGCGATGAACACCCAGAGCACCCAGAAACCTCCGTGGGTGATTTTGCAGGGTAAGCACTCTTCGGGCAAGTGCCCAGCAGCCTTATGGTGCAACGCCAGGTCAATGGCGTCACCTTCTTCGTGGCCAATATGGTGATAGTTCTCCATGTGCTCGCTGGGGTCGTGTTCCCTGGCCATGTGTTCCGCCTTGCTCAGAGACTTGCTCTCCTGCCGGGCCCGAAAGTTCGCCAGCAACCGGGGACCAAGCTCGGTCCTGTCCACGGCGTAGCCGGTCAGTACCCCGACTATCAGCGACATGGCACTCACCATCAGGTACTGCAATGGGTGAGCGGCGATGATGACGAAGGCAGAGTCGCCCATGGTGGCGATGAGAGTGGCCACCACCGTGCCAAAGGTTACCGAACCTTTGAAGAACAGCGGCATGACAAAAATCGCTCCGCCACATCCCGGAGTCAACCCCAGGAAGGCACCGATAACCGGTTGCCACTTCTTCGATTTCTCGATTCGCTCAACAAAGGCACCCGCCTGCAGGAAGTTGATGTAACCGAACAAAAGCAATACGGCGCCTACGAAGACTCCGACTTCGATAAAGGCGCCCTGCGCACTGTCCAGAATGATGTTAAAAACTTCAATAAACAATATCTCATCTCCCCTGCACGCAGATAGTATAGAACGATTATACATATTATCTTTGCTTGTTGCCACTTATTGCAGGTATATATCCCATTGGTGTCGAAAGTATATAAATGACCCAACTACCCAGAGAATAAAGGAGGAAGTCCAGATGATATTTCGCGATTTGCTGGAACATCTCAACCGACAGAAGGAAATCGAGCGTCAGAAAGAAACCTGCAGGAATGTCGCCATCGGAGCCGCAGTAGGCACCCTGGTTGGCCTGACCGTTGGTATCCTCTTTGCACCTCGTTCGGGCAAAGAGACCCGCAAGGCCATCGCCGACAAGACAGTGGACACAGCCGGACATGTTAAGGAAGTAGTTTCAGTCTACGCCGACGAGATTAGACATAAAGCCCATGAGGCAGGCACAACGGCACGCCAGACCATCGACTCCGCCAAAGAAAGCGTCCACGAACTGATAAGGCGTGCACAGCAGGGCGCCGAAGACGGAGAAGAAGCCGCTGACGCAACCCGCGAGATGATGGCCGATAAGCTGGAAGACTTAGCCGAGACAGTTAAGCCGAAATAAGTTCTGATATGCAGTTGAGCGACGGGGAGAGGTGGTAAAATGCTCGAAACGACAGTAACCCTGCGAGACGTGCTCATGTTCCTGCTGTTTGTAGCAGGGATAGGAGCATTGGCTTACCTCACGCATGTGCTGAAACGACTCGGGGATGTACTTAAGGGTCTGGAACGGCTCATATCAACAAATGAGCATGCTTTGACAGAGGCCCTGAAGTCTGTGCCGGCTATTACCGGTGACGTGGCAGTAATCGCCAACACCGTACGCAAAGGTATCGAAGAAAGCGGTGACAGCTTGCCCGCTATCCTTCGCCATGTAGATGGCATTACCGGGAGCGTGGACGGCACGTTGCGAGGTGTCAATAATACTGTAAAAGGTATATCGGACACCATGGGGGTAGTGAGCAGCGGCGCCAGGGACATCGGAGCTTATCTCGACATGGGAGCCGGAGTGGCCAGCGCGCTGACACGCATTTTGCCTGCCGGCAAAAAGAAGAAAAAGAAGCGTTGGTTCCGGCAGTAGCTAGCAATCGCGTCCCCTCCATTTGGAGGGGACGCTTTCTAGATAGTTTGTGACAAGCATAAGATACGGAGGGTGATCCCATTGATCAGGACACTAGGATTGGCAGAACTGCGGGCCACTTGTGATGCCTCTCGCTTGAAATTCGAGACTACCGCCGAAGTGGAGCCGCTGGAAGGAATAATAGGGCAGGACAGGGCCGTACATTCTCTGGCTTTTGGTCTGCGCATGCGAGAGCCCGGCTATAATATATACATTATGGGTGCCACAGGCACCGGACGCAATAGCTATACCCGGGCCATTGTCTCCGCCATGGCCAGCGGCCAGGAAACGCCCAAAGACTGGTGCTTCGTGCATGACTTTGAGCACCCGGATCAGCCTAACGCCCTTTCTTTCCCCGCTGGTCAGGGTACGGTGTTTCGCGATGATGTCGAAAACCTGGTGGAGAGGTTGCACGAGCACATCCCCAAAGCCTTCGAAAGCGAAGAGTTTAAAACCATGCGCAATGAGGCCGTGCAGGAATTCCAGCGCCAGAGCGTCACAATCATGGAGCAAATCACGGTTATCGCCGAGAAACACTCGCTGCTGTTTCGTCCCACCGGGCGCGGTTTTGTTACCATACCCACAAAGGACGGTCAGCCCCTCAGCGAAGAAGCCTTGCAGGAACTTAACGGAGACGCTCTAAAGACCATCAATGAGAACATTGCCAAGTTTGGGCAGGAAGCTGAGCCCGTCTTTGATCAACTGAGAACTCTGGAACAGGAATTGCGCGACAAGCTACAGAACCTAGAAAAGAACTCCGGCCGTTCCATTGTGTCGCCTCTGGTGGCGATCCTCGTAGAAAAATATAACGATAACAAAGACGCCGTGGACTACCTGGAATGTCTGCAGGAAGATGTGCTGAAGAACATCAAACACTTCATGCCGGAGAGTTCTGAAGAAGACGATAACCCCCTGGCCGGGCTCAGGCTGCAGGCCCGCGACCCCATCGGTACCAAGTATCGGGTGAACGTCTTCGTCGACCACAAGGAAACCCGGGGTGCCCCTGTGGTGTTCGAGTCAAACGCTACCTATTACAACCTCATGGGCATGATCGAATTTCAGCCGCGCATGGGCATGCTGACCACAGACCTCACCAAAATTAAGGCAGGTGCCATCCACCGTGCCAACGGCGGCTACCTCATCCTTCAGGCCGATGATCTCTTCGCCAATCCCTTTTCCTGGAGGGCCCTCAAACGAGCCCTCAAAGAGAGAGAGGCCAAAGTGGAAAACGTTCCCGATGGTAGCAGCGGGGTAGTATCCGGCCTCAAACCTAAGGGCATCCCTTTGGAACTCAAAGTCATCATCATCGGTAATTACGAAATACACCGGCTGCTCTACCAGCACGAAGAAGATTTTAAGAAGCTGTTTAAGATCAAGGTTGACTTCGAACTGGAGATGAACCGCGAGGACGAGTACCTGGAGAAGATGGCCGCCTTTATCAGCCGCCACTGTAAAGACAAGGGATATCTGCACTTTCACCGGACGGGGGTCGCCGCCGTCTTTGACTACAGCTCCCGCCTGGCGGAGAACCAGAGCAAATTGAGCACCCGCTTCAACGAAATAGTTGAGGTGCTGGCCGAGGCGAACACCTGGGCCGAGATAGAGGGAGCCGAAGTCATTACCGTAGATCACGTGATCAAGGCCATCGAAGAGAAACGCTATCGATCGGACAAGTACGAACAGAAAATCCACGAACTCTTCAAGGAGGGCACCTTCCTGCTTTCCGTGGATGGTGCTGAAACAGGACAGGTCAATGGCCTGGCGGTGTACGATCTGGGCGATTACTCCTTTGGCAAACCGTCCCGCATAACCGTCAATACCTTCGCCGGTAACAAAGGGGTTATCAATATCGAAAAGGAAGCGCAAATGAGCGGACGCAGCCACAACAAAGGCGTGCAAATCCTCAGTGGCTACCTGGGACGCAATTTTGCCCAGAAACATCCCCTGAGCCTGACCGCTACCCTTTGCTTCGAACAGTCCTATGACGGCGTGGACGGCGACAGTGCCTCCAGCACGGAACTGTACGCGCTGCTCTCGAGCCTGGCCGACGTACCCCTGCGACAGGACATCGCCGTGACCGGTTCAGTCAACCAGAAGGGCGAAATACAGCCTATTGGGGGAGTCAACCAGAAGATTGAGGGCTTCTTCCGCGTCTGCCAGAGCATGGGATTGACCGGAAAACAGGGCGTGCTGATCCCGCCACAAAACGTCAAAAACCTTATGCTTCACTCCGAAGTCGTCGAGGCAGTGAAGAATGGTCGCTTCCATATCCATACCGCCGATAGCATTGCCGACGGCATCGAACTGCTCACCGGCATGCCGGCAGGGCAGGCGGGCCCAGATGGCGTTTACCCCGAGGGAACTCTCTTCCGGCGCGTGGCCGACAAACTGGCTCTCTACCATGCCCTGGCTTTAAAGAGCACGGATGAAGGTCAAGAGCAGAACGTCTAACTTAAGGGGGTAGCGCCCGGTGCCGCGCAATCTGCGTTTATACCTGTTGATATATCTGGCCCTCATCGCCTTTCTGCTGATTAACGGAGCGTCCATCCTGTTTCCCTCGCTCTCGTTCTATCTAACCCCGGCTGACAGAGCTTATCTGGCCGGAGTCGGCACTTTGCGGGCGGTGGGGGACGAGGCTTTTCCTCCCTTCTCCTTTCGCTCGCCCTACGGGCAAACCGGTTATGAGAAGGAATTGGTGGATGAGTTGGCCAGGGTGCTGGGCATAGAAATTGAACATGTACAGATGCCCTGGTCAGAAGCCAGAAACGCTCTGGACGAGGGCCGGGTGGATTTCGTCACCGGCATGGCCATCCTGCCTGAGCGGCAGCTTCAGTACCAGTTTTCCGAACCTATGCTGGCCAGCTACTACGTGTTTATCTTTCCTGCCGCCCTGGGGATAGAAGACCCCGAAGAGTTGCGCAGTTTGGGTCCTGTTGCTGCGCAGCTTAATTCAGCGACCCACGAAATTGCCGTGAGACTGGGTTTCACCGTGCGCACCTATGACTCGCCCGAAGCCTGCTACCAGGCGCTGCAGTCGCAGGAAGTGGTAGCCTGGGTGGAAAACCAATGGGTAGCCCGTTACGTGGTGGGAAGCTGGGATGGAGCCCTGTGGCGCATGGTGCTGGCAGATTCCGAGGCCAAACCATACGCACTGGCCTTTGCTCAGGGCGTCGACCCACGGCTTGTAGCGCTGTTTAATCGTGGCTTGAGTCGCCTGCAGTGCGAAGGTGGCATGGAAGTCCTGGCTTCCCACTGGTTCAATCCCGGAGTTGGGTCCCAGCAGGAATCGTCCTCACAGCGTCGCAACCTGATAATGTTGCTGTTCGCCGTCATACTGAGCGGTGGCATGGTGCTGGCCTACAATGCGCAGCTGCAAAAACAGGTGCGCAGCAAAACCTCGGAGCTCACCCGCGCCAACGTGCAGCTGTCCTTGCAGCAGGAGAAGTTGGCCCATCAGCTGGTCAGCACGGCCCAGGCGTTGGGTGAAGCGGTTGACGTAAAGGACAAATACACGGGAGGTCATAGTCGCAGGGTTGCCACGGTGGCCGAAGCCATAGCCCGGAACATGGGGCTTGACGCCGAGCAGTGCTTTGATATCTACCTTGGCGCGCTTATCCACGACATCGGCAAGGTGGGTGTTCCGGACGCTATCCTTAACAAGATAGAGCCCCTGACTCCTGAAGAAATGGCCGAAATCAGGCGCCATCCGGAGATTGGGGCGCGTATTCTGCGTGCAGTGGAAGGCTTGCAGGCGCCGGCCGACGTCGTACTCTACCACCATGAGCGCTGGGATGGCGACCGCCAGGCCATTTTCCCAGCCTACCCAGGGCAGAAAGCTGGTGCCGACGTACCGCTGGCTGCGCGCATAGTCAGCGTTGCCGATGCCTTCGATGCCATGACCCTGGATAGGCCCTATCGCAAAGCTCGGTCCATTTCCGAAGCTCTGGACATTATCAAGGCTTGTTCTGGCACGCAGTTTGATCCTGAGGTTGTCGAAGCCTTAGTGCGAACCGTGAAGCTCGGCAATCCCCCAGAAGGAGAAACAACCGCATGACAATCACTCAGAATCTGCAACCACCAGTGAATGCGCCCGGCGATGTGTCGTGCACCCACCCCGATGTGCGCTCTATCCGGTTCAGCCGCCACGGAGTCAGCGAGGGCTTGTCGCAGAGCACAGTCAATCACATCATGCGTGATCGATATGGCGTCATGTGGCTGGGAACACAGAACGGCCTCAACCACTACAACGGTTACGAGTTTGCCGCTTTTCACCACAGCGCCGATAACCCGCGCAGTGTAAGTAGCAACTCTATGAACACGCTGGCGGAAGACAGGCAGGGATACCTGTGGATAGCCACTGGCAAGGGCCTTTCCCGCTTTGATCAAGGCACCCAGCTCTTTGACACATTTCTGGTTGACTCGCCTGATGACGTAAGTTTTAGCACCAATACTTTTCACACCATGCTAGTAGATCCAGACTGCTCCACCACTCTATGGCTGGGGTCGGCCTACGGCCTTCTTTCGTTTTGCACGGATAGCCTGCGCTTTGCCCACCACGTAATATCTGGGCAAGGGCTTCCGCCAAGCGCCAACCAGGTTCGCTGCCTCGCAGACGACGGAGAGGGCGCCCTGTGGCTGGGCACCTTCGGTGCGGGGCTTTTCCGCTTTGACAAACACACACGGACTTTCTCGCAACCCGTGGCCGTAGACCTTGGGCTTAGAGTTACCTCCCTGCACGCGCACTCCGCAGGCCAGTTCCTGGTGGGCACTGAAAAACAGGGGTTGTTCGTCCTAGACACGGGCGCAGTAGAGGTAACCCCCCATGGGGATGCAACTCTCTTCGCCGCTCTGGCTGGCTCACTGATCACAACATTTGGCCGTGATGCCCATGACAGGCTGTGGATAGGCACCTCTGACCGAGGTGTAGTGGTCTATTGTCCCCACTGTTCCGAGGCTTCAGTTCTCTACCACGATCGTTTTGACCCGGATGGCCTGCCCAGCAACTGGGTACGTAGCATCTTTCTCGATCCACGTGGTCGTGTTTGGGTGGGCACCCTCACCGGAGGTGTGAGCATCTATGATCCTGGCAAGTACAAGTTTCGCCACGTGCACGGCTTGCCCTCCCGTCCCGAGAGCCTCGGCGGCAATGTGGTGCGCGGCTTCTGTCGGGACCGCCTTGGCCGGCTCTGGGTTGGCACTGAGTCAGGTCTCAATCGGCTGGATGATTCTCAGCAGTCCTTTGTGCAATACACCAGCCTCGACGAAGACGACAGCACAATAAACAGCAACCTTGTGCGCGGTCTCTATGTTGACCGCGCGGGGGAGATGTGGGTCTTCACCTGGCACGGCATATGTCGCTACGACTATGACACTGACAGCTTTGTCCGGGTTTCTCTGCCGGAAGGAAGTGGCACCCCTATCAGGTCAACGGACCTGCGCTACCGGTACCTCGACAGTCTGGGCGGCGAATGGTATGGCACGGAAATAGGGCTGGTACATTTTCTTCCTGACGGGACGATGTCGCTCTATGATTCTCATCAAGACAACCCCTTGCGCATTATAGGCGACCGGCAACGATTCTTCTTTGAAACGTCAGACGGCAGGCTCCTGCTGTCAACCATGTCCGGCCATTGCTCGGTGAACCTGCGCGACGGAGAAATCATCAACTATGGTTACAGCCGGGCCGCAGATGCGCCCATGACCCGTTATTTCATATTATGCTACCACGAAGACGAGACAGACCTCTGGTATGGGGTCATGGGAGGCTTGTTCCGACAAAACAAGAGAGACCGATCTTGGAGATCCTACGGAATGGCGACCGGATTTCCCAACGACGTCATCTACGGCATTCTACCCGACGACGAGGGCCATTTGTGGCTAAGTACCAACCGCGGTCTGGTATGCTTCGATCCCGATCAGGAGTGTTGTCGCAGCTATGAGTTGTCAGACGGCTTGCAGGCCTATGAGTTCAACAACAACGCCTACTTTCGCGACAATGCCGGGTACATGTATTTTGGCGGAGTGAATGGCTACAATGTGTTTCATCCCCGCGATATAGTAGATGATCAAGGTTCTATTGATCTCATCTTTACCGGGTTCAGCATTTCCGGTCTGGACTTACGGTACGCGCGCCAGGTTGCCGAGGGCGGTGTGCTCCACGTGCC
>DDWC01000115.1:0-4015 GCA_002345475.1 Firmicutes bacterium UBA2296 | reverse complement strand
AGCAAGATCCATTACGCTTATCAGTTGGTGGGTGTTGACGGGCAGTGGGTTTACTGCGAAGACTCTCGCACGGCCAGCTACCGTAACTTGCCGCCCGGCGACCACCTCTTCCGCGTGCGTTCCACTAACCGGGACCGAGTCTGGTGCGAAAACACCATATCCCTGCTGGTCAAGGTAGAGCAGCCCCAGTGGCTGATGCGCCTGGGGGAAGGCGCTCTGGGTCAGGCGGACAGCAGTGAACTGCGTCAGTATCTCGAGGATATCGAAGTCAGGTCGGCCCAGCTCGAACTGGAAAAGGAACAGCTCTCCCGTCTCAGTCAGACCCTCCTGCACGCAGCCTTCCACGACGCCCTGACCGGGGTATATAACCGCGCTGGATACATGCAGGTGCTGGAGAGGTTTCTCACCGAGAGCAGGCTTCCCCTTGGTCTGATAATAGTGGACGTTGACGGGCTGAAACTGGTTAACGATAACTTGGGTCACGCCGAAGGGGATGTGCTTATCCGGCGAGCCGCAGACAAGTTGGCTCAGTGCAGCTTCTCAACGGATAGTGTGGTGGCCAGGGTGGGAGGAGATGAGTTTGCCCTGCTCATCGCCAACTGCAGCCGGGACGAACTGGCGCGGGCCTGCTCACTGATCGGCTGCGGTGAAGCCGAGAGGCTGGACTCATCCCAGCAGGACTTTCTCAGTCTCTCCTCGGGCTGTGCCTACAGCGACGATGTACCCCTCAACCAATTATTCACTACTGCCGACGAGCGCATGTACCAGTTCAAAAGGGCTCACGGAGAAGCCGCCCGGGAATCTGTGCTGGCTTACATTCGCGTGCGCGCCGAGCAAATGGGTGAAACGGGCTCTGGCGCTATTTCCACTTCCCGCGTTCCCCGGTAGTTACACCACATATGCTGAAAAGGGGGCTTTGACCATGTCAATCGCCAAGAAGCGTTCACCCTGGCAGCTCTATAATCTGGTTGCCCTGGTAATCATGGTTCTCATGAACATCCTGGCCAACGCGCTGCCCATCAACGGCCTGACTACGGCCCAGGTTTCGGACAGCCTGCCGAACCTCTTCACACCCATCGGCTTCACTTTTGCCATATGGGGCGTGATCTACACTCTCCTGACCCTCTTCACAGCCTTTCAGAGTGGCTGGTTACCCGGCACCCGGGTCAAGGGCAGGAAGACAGCGCGCGCGGTGGGTCCGTGGTTCGTAATATCCTCAATCGCCAACAGCCTGTGGATAGTCGCCTGGCATTACCAGCAAATTGTGCTCACCGTACCAATCATGCTGGTCATTCTGGGATCTCTAATTGCTATCCACAAGCGGCTGCGTCAGAGCGAAGCACCGCCCCTGGCCCGCATCGCCTTCAGCGTCTATCTGGGATGGATCAGTGTGGCAACCATAGCCAACGTGACCGGAGCCCTGGTCAGCGTGGGCTGGGATGCTATGGGCATTTCTCACGTGACATGGACTCTTATCGTGCTGGCTGTGGCGGGTGTAATTGGCGTCCTTTTCCTCAAGCTGTACCGCGACATTTACTTTAACCTGGTCCTGGTGTGGGCCCTGTTTGGCATCCTGATGCAGCATTTCACTTATCATGCGCGGTCTTACTGGACCATAATCGGGCTGAGCGGTGGCATCATGGCCTTGCTGCTCTTTGGTATCATCAATGTCATTTTTGACAGCAGGGAACCCCTTTATCTGGAGGATGAGGACGAAGCGTAGTTGGCAAGGTTCGTCACCCCGGTTGTTCGCCTCTTGCAAACCTCTAGTTACGGCGTGTAACATTTAGTCAGTACTGATAGGAGGCAACAGGCGATGAGCATGGTCATATATATTAGTCCCTCCAATCAGCCCCACAATCGTTATGCCTACGGCGACACCAACGAGAAAGAGCAAATGGAGATACTGGCCGGGTATATCAAGCGCATTCTTGACCACGAATACCTGTGTACCACCAGGATAGCCACGACCTCATTGAGCATAAACCCCGAGGGTCGACCCAGAGAGGCCAAAAGTTTGAACAGCGACGTGTACTTGGCTCTGCACTCCAATGCTGGGGGCAGGGGACAGGCCTCAGGAGCCATGGCCTTTTACTACCCCGGCGACACAAAAAGCAAGCTCCTCGCCGAAAACATTGTGCGGGAGCTCAATGAGATTTGTCCTATTCGCTCTAACCGATCGTCACCTGTGCTCAGTGGCATGGCCCCTTTTAACGGACAGGGGTTGGCCGAGGTGCGTAACCCCGTGACCTACGGCATGATCACCGTTCTGGCGGAAACGGATTTCCACGACAATCCTCAGACCGCCGAATGGATAGTGAAGAATCATGAGAGCATAGCCCGAGCCTACGTCGCCGCCCTGGTGAAAAGCTTCGACATCAAGCCAAAGCAGCTTGACATGGCGGAACTTGCCAAGACAGCCCCAGAGAAACTCTACAAGGTGCAACTGGGAGCGTTCCGCAACCGCGCCAACGCCGACTTCCTCCTGGAGAGGCTGCGCCGCGCCGGTTTTGACGGGTACATTAAGTACGAGTGACTTTGTGGTGTAGCTCCAAACTGATGTCCATGGCCTGGACATGGTGAGTCAGACGTCCCACAGAAATAAGGTCGACACCCGTAGCGGCTATTTCCCTCACCGTATCCAGATTAACCCCCCCCGAAGCTTCAACCAGGGCCCGTCCAGCCACAAGAGACACCGCTTCCGCCATCAGCGAAAGTTTCATGTTGTCCAGCATAATTATATCCACACCACATGACAGGGCCTCGCGCACCTGTTCCAGGGTTTCTGTTTCCACCTCAATGCTCACGGTAAACGAGTTGCCACTGCGGGCCAGCCCTACCGCCCGGGCAATGCTTCCCGCGGCCGCAATGTGGTTGTCCTTGATCAGCACGGCGCTGTCCAGTCCGTAGCGGTGGTTCACGCCTCCCCCGACAAATACAGCATACTTGTCCAGCGCCCGCAGACCGGGCGCTGTTTTTCGCGTGTCGGTGATGCGAGCCGCATGACCCGCGACTGCCTCCACAAATTGCGCTGTCTGCGTGGCGATGCCGCACATGCGCTGCAGGAAGTTCAGCGCCACACGTTCAGCGCCCAGCAGGGCGCGCAACTTGCCGGAGACCTCAGCCAGTACAGCCCCTTTGGCTACCTTGCTACCTTCATCCACCCGCTGAGTCCAGACTATATCTGGGTCCAGCAGTAGAAAAGCCTGCCGGGCAACCGGGAGACCGGCCACGACGCCATCCTGCTTGGCCAGGAAGTACGCGCTCCCCATATCTTCTTCCGAGAAAATCGCGTTGGTGGTGATGTCTCCGCGTCCCAGGTCTTCATACAGAGCATTTTCCACCACTCTTGACAGCATAATTGGGTTGATGTCCATTTAGTTGCTCACCTCCGTCATTTGCCTGACTGCGGGCTGGCTAATGTCCAGCATCCTCGTCAGACTGGCTCTGGCTGGTGCGGCAATGTCTGTGTCCACAGTTATCACTGGGCTGAGCTCATGCAGCGAATCCCGCACTTGCTGCAATGTACACAGTTTCATATCGCGACAAATCAGATTCTCAGAAAGCAGGTGGAACTCCTTGTCCGGGTTATCCTGCCGTAGCACTCGGAGTATCCCTGCCTCTGTCCCGATAACAAAACTGGCAGCATCGCTCCGTCGCACATAATTGCGAATACCCGATGTGCTCCCCACATAATCCGCTGCATCCAGAACATCGCTCCGACACTCGGGGTGTACCGCAACCAGAGCCGCAGGATACCGCTTGCGTGAGCCGCGCACATCGGCGGCGGTAAGCTGGTGGTGAACATAGCAGTTGCCGAACCAAGGAATGACAGTCTTCGCGGTGTGCCTGGCCACCCAGGCGGCCAGGTTGCCATCAGGCACAAAGATAACCCTTTCCTGCGGCAGGCTGTTCACTACCTCTACGGCGTTAGCCGAAGTGCAGCAAATGTCGCTCTCAGCCTTAGTTTCTGCAGACGAGTTTACGTAGCAGACCACCGCAGCGTCCGGGTATT
>DDWC01000116.1 GCA_002345475.1 Firmicutes bacterium UBA2296 | reverse complement strand
GTGAGTTCCCCTCCTACTCGACGCTATCGTCTCCCATCACTGCGGGTTCTTGGATGATTGCCTCTTGCCTTCTAGTGTCTAAGGCCTGACGTCTAACCTCCAGATTGGCTGGCGGCTGTCCGCCCCACATTTCGCCTGCTGACGCAGGATATATGCTTCGCTTATCGAATATATAGGCGACACGCGAACATAAGGAGGTAATGGATTTGCACGAAGCCGAAAAGAAGAAACCCATTCTAATCGAGGACATTTACCAACTCAAGTGGTTAAGCGACCCGCAGCTTTCCCCCGACGGTAGTAAGATTGCTTATGTGGAGAAACAGGTGGATCCTAAAGACCGCTACAAGTATCAGAGCCGCATTTGCTTGGTAGACACAAAGGGTAGCGCACCCAGGCCATTTACCAGAGGTGAGAAGATCGATGCTTCCCCGCGCTGGTCACCGGATGGCTCTAAGGTGGCCTTCATATCAAACCGCAGCGGTGACAATCAGGTATGGCTCATACCAGCCTCTGGCGGTGAGGCCAGACAGCTTACGACCTTCAAGCGCCCGTTGGCCAATATCGCCTGGGCACCTGACGGAACACGTCTGGTGGCAACCACCAAAATCGGCCCCAGCGATGCACTTAGCGAAGAGGAGAAAAAGGAACGCACCGAGGTTAAAGTAATCACCCGGCTACACTATCGCTTAAACGGAGAAGGCTTCTTTGGCGACCGCCGTTCCCACATCTGCCTGATCGACGCCACGAGCGGCGAGGTCACCCAGTTGACTCAGGGCGATTACGACCACCTCTCCCCTGCCTGGTCACCCGACGGCGGCAAGATCGCTTTTGTCGGCAAGCTCTACGAAGACGCCGACTACGTTACCTATAGCGATGTCTATGAGCTGGACCCTTCCGACAAAACTATCCGCCAGGTGACAGAAAGCTTTGGCCCATGCATGAAGCCGACTTACGCCCCAGATGGCCAGAGCCTGGCCTTTGTCAGCCATACAGGTGAATTCAAAGGAGCCACCCTCAACAAGCTCTATTCCGTACCGGTAACAGGCGGACCGGCAGCGCTACTCACCCGGGATTTTGACCGTTCTGTAGGCAATGCGGTGGGTGGAGATATGGTCTCTACTGTAGATCCCAGCCCGGTGTTTACAGCGGACCGCAAGTTCATCTATTTCCTGTCCTCAGATGGAGGCACGACCTATGTTTACCGCATCCCTTCCGGGGGAGGTCGCCCGGAAAGACTTACCGGGGAAGATCAGGTTGTCTACGGATTGTCCCTTGGGGAGTCCAGCATGGCTTACACGGTGACCACGCCAGATAACATCGGAGACATCTTCATCAGCGACCTGCATGGCGCAGGCGGAATGCGCCTTACTGAATCCAATAGCGAATACCTGGCGACAGCTGACGTGAGCAGACCAGAGCGCTTCACCTACCCGGGCACAAATGGTGTAACTGTAGAGGGGTGGATTATGAAACCCCGCTGCTATGAGGTCGGCAAACGCTACCCAATGATTCTGGAGATCCACGGCGGCCCCCATGTAGCCTACGGCAACTCCTTCAACCACGAGTTCCAGGTTTTGGCCTCCATGGGCTACTCCGTCCTCTTCACCAACCCACAAGGCAGCGAGGCTTATGGGCAGGCTTTTAACGCGGCCACACATCATGATTGGGGCGGCACCGACTTCAACGACCTGATGCTGGCGGTAGACCACGCCCTGACTTATGACTTTGTGGATCCAGAACGCCTTGGTGTCACTGGCGGCAGCTATGGCGGTTATATGACAAACTGGATCGTGGGCAAAACTAACCGCTTTAAGGCAGCTGTGACACAGCGCAGCACCTGCAACCGTTACAGCATGTTTGGCACCAGCGATGTTGGGTTTAACAACGGCCAATTCGAGTTCAAGGGCAACCCATGGGAGAACCAGGATTTCTACATGGAGCGCTCCCCCATCACCTACGTGGAGAATATTGAGACTCCCTTGCTCATCATTCACAGCGAGCAGGACCTGCGCTGCCCAGTCGAACAGGGAGAACAGCTTTATACCGCCCTTAAGTGGCTCCGCAAGGAGACGATGTTTGTGCGTTTCCCGGAAGAAAACCACGAACTGTCACGTTCCGGCAAACCCCGCCACCGCGTAGAACGCCTTAAACACATTACTGACTGGTTTAACAAGTACATACCCCAGTAGAAGGAGGAGGTTGCACTTTGTCCACAGAGACTATCAGACGAATCGACCGCGATATTCTCTCGACGCTCTATTTCTCAAAAGAAGGCAGCCAGTTCGTCGAGGAGCTGGTGGACGGCTACGGCGCCCGCTTCGGCGGCAGCGACGAGGAGCGGGCCGCTTCTGACTTTATTCTTGAACGCTTTAAGGCAATGGGCGTGACCCGGGCCTGGAAACAGGAGTTTGAGTGCCTGGGCTGGACGCGCAAGGAGACCAGCCTGGAGGTTCTTTCGCCGCAGCGGATGGAACTGGACTGCATCGCTCTGCCCTTCTGCCCTCCCCGCTATGTAGAGGGCCGCGTTGTCTACCTGGGTGACGGTGACCCGCAGGCCTATGCCGATAACCGCGAAGCGCTGAAGGGTGCCATAGCTATGGTTAACACCGCCACGCCGCAGTTTTACCACCGTGCCATGCATCGCGGAGAAAAGCTGGGTCGGGCCGTAGAGGCAGGAGCCATCGGCTTTATCTGGATGCGCGGCGAGCCTGGGGGCCTTCCCGAGACGGGTTCGGCCCGGTTTAATAGGGCCTGCGAGGTTCCGGCAATCTCGGTATCCTTCGAGACAGGGCACGAAATGCTGCGCCTGGCCCGCAAGGGCGAGTTGCGGGTGCGCATCGACTCCACGAACGAAATAGCCCCCACCAAGTCCTATAACGTCATTGGTGAAATCACGGGTGTATCGCGCCCCGAAGAAGTAATCGTCATTGGCGGCCACTACGACGGGCACGACATCAACCAATCGGCAAACGACAACGGTGCCGGCACTGCCGTGGTCATGGAGGTCGCGCGAGCCTTGTCGGAACACAAGGAACTGATGGCTCGCACCATACGCTTTGTGGCCTTTGCCCAGGAGGAGATGGGCCTGATTGGCTCAGACCACTATGTGCAGAAGCATGGCGACGAAAAACACATGTTTATGATCAACACCGACGGTGCCGGCCGCGGTGGCAAGGGCACCTTTGCCCTGCAAGGATGGTCGGAGGCCACAGCCTACTTCAAAAAGCTGTTTGGCGAAATGCACGAGAGCCATGTCAGCGTAGGTGACCGCATCAGCCTGTATTCGGACATGTACTGGTTTGCCGCGGCTGGAGTGCCCTCGGCCACCTACACCTCGGCCGAGCCTTCCTCATCGGCTGCACCCCGCGGCTGGGGACACACCTACTGGGATACACTGGACAAGCTCAACCCACGGGCCATTCAGTTGGACGCCGTTTTTCTCGCTCGTCTGGTGGCACGCCTGGCTACAATGCCGGAAATACCTGTTAAGCACAAAACACCCGGCGATTTCCGGGCCAAACTCGAAGAAATGGGTTTGCTCGAGGTACTTAAATATGAACTGCGAGCTATCCCGGGAGAAGAACAGTAGTATATACAAAGACCGAGGTTGCCTAACGGCTCCCTCGGTCTTTTATGGCTCTTATTAGTTCTGCTACGGATACCTTCTCCCCAAACTGCGAGGCATAATTGCTGTTGCGCAGCGAAAACCGGCCGTCCCTGAGAGACTGTACCAGGCCTTCAGCAAACTCTGTCCCCTGTGCCTGCTTGTCTCTGTACATTTCGGTATCTGCCTGCCTAAAGAGCTCCTCGAGACTCTGAGCCTTGTCCACCGCGGTAGCAGCACCCAGAGAAAGGCTGAGGGGGATCCAGTTCAACTCATCGCAATGAAGGCAGAAGTCCGGCCCCGCGTTGTGCGCCGCTACTGCTTGGCGAATTCTCAGAAGGACCGCTTCAGCTACACCGGCGTCGGCATTGGGCAGAGCCAGGGCGAACTCGTCGCCGCCGACGCGGGCCAGAGTGTCTGACTGCCGCAAGGCCTGCTTCAGGGCCTGAGCTGCCGCTCTAAGCAGGGAGTCACCCATGGCGTGGCCGAAGGTGTCGTTGACCAGCTTCAGACCATTAACATCCACAGCGATTATGCTTACGGGATAACGCCGTCCGTCCTGGAGCCGATACAGTTCTTCTTCGAAGTAAGCCCTGTTGTATAGCCCCGTAAGTTGATCGTGCAGGCTCAGATAGACCAGTTTGTCTTCCGCCTGCTGGCGAGACGTTATGTCCTGGGAGATGACCAGTTGTCCGACGGCTTGTCCCCATGATGTCAGGATGGCGCGGGCCGTCACCTCGGCGAAGAAGTGCGAGCCGTCAACCCTGAGCAGGCGCCGCTTAAGATGTCGCTGCACCCTGCCGTCCATGCGCTCGGCTATCTGTTGACGCACCAGATTCCGGTCCTCGGGGTGCACCAGGTCAACCGTATTTTTGCCCAGCAGGCTTTCGCTGGAGGCAAAGCCGTGAAGCCAGGCCGCCTGCTCGTTGGCCATGGTGATGTTACCCTGTATGTCGGCACCAATGATGGAAACCGGTGCTACATCAATCAGAGCGCGATACTGCATTTCGCTGTCGTGCAGCGCTGTCTCCGCCTGCCCTCGCAACAGCACCGCAGATAGCATGCGGGTGAAAACCGTAAGCACATCGGCGTCAAGCGGGGGCGCCGTGGCTGACATGGCAATCAGCATATTGCCAATGGGACGACTGCGGTGAGACAGTTCGAGGATGTGAAAGTGCCCCAGGGACAACTGCTGCTGCAAAGCGGTGGCTACCGCGTCGTCAACCTGGCCGCGAAGAACATCGGCCAGCCTGTCATAGGAAAGCACACGGGCAACTTCCAGGTCACCCTGGTCGATGTGCCAATCCCAGGTGCTACCCTGGAGCCCTCGCCCAAAAAACTGTTCTAGCAGGGCAAGGGAACCCTCGTCGGCGGCCCAGGCCACTGTCTGCAGCTTCTTAATGTCCTGTCGCGCCAGGCTAAGTATCACGCCGTAAGCGCCAAGGAGCTCCCTGGTCTCACGAACGACAAAGTCATAGTCTGGCTCGCCAAGGGGAACGTCCAACAACTTTTCGGCTGCAAGCAGAAGGTCCTGCAAAGCGCGGTTGCGCCCTTGTAGCTCTGCGTTTTGCCGCACGCGATCTGTGATATCGGTGAAGCCGACAGCCACGCGGTCCCGGCCGAAGCTATGAACTGAAACCTGCATGTGTTTGTCCACTAGATTCGAATAGCGCGTGAGCGTCTGTGGGCGGCCGGCGAGCACCTCTGGCAACAAAGGCATTACCCAGTCCTCATTGGTGAGATGCGAGAAGACCTCGGAGCGGAGACGACCCACACTCTCTTCTCTGTCAACCCCCATGAGCGCGGCGTAGGCCGGGTTCATGTCCACAATGCGGTAGTCAACGGGTCTGCCCTCGGCATCCCGCACATACTCACGCAAGACCATGCCCTGGGGTATGGAATCAAAGAGAATTTTGAACTCTGTTTCGCTGGCGCGATAGAGCTCCTCCGACTTACGCAGGCGCCCGATCATCTCTGTGACTTCGTCGGCCAACTGGGATAGCTCGTCGGGGTAACGCTTATTGAAACCAAAGGGTGCCAGGGAGCGAACATCGTTGACCCCGCGCAGGATGTCCTCCATCTGTTTCAGTCGCCGCACCATATGTATCGTCAGGAAGGCATCCATGGCCATAAGCAAAATGGCTGACAGTACGATGAGCCCGAGGATGAGCCAGAAGCTCAAATGCTCTATCCATGGTCGTAACTCTGCCATCTGTGGACTTATTCGCACTGCGGTCCGAATATAGAAGGAAAAGACCACAATCAGCAGGAGAGAAATGAGCGACAGGAAAGTCAACAGCTTGGTGCGCATACTCATGATTATGGCCCTCCTTTCTTTAGCAAGGTTAAGTAGCTCTAACAAAGGGAATTATATCACTGTCTCTCTTATTTCAGCTAGTGGAGATCAATAAGGAAATCNNGCCGCCGCAATTACCAGCGCAAGACTTGGTAACTGCCAGTTTTGCAGTACCAATCCCAGAGCCATGCCTGCTGCAGGGGGGTGTTCTACATTGAAGACCACCATGCACAACACCGTCAGGCCTACTGCCACAGCGCTAAAGAAGGTGTACTCCAGCACGGCAGAAATGGGCAGGGACTGGATATAGGATAGACGGGCAACAACATTGAACAGCACCCCCAGGCTGATGCCGAAGAAGTACCCTCCTATTATGCTACGGGGTTTGGCGCTGTAGCTTCCCGGCATGGCAAAAACAATAAAGGCACTGGCCCCCAGGCTGGCGATCAACGCCGTTTGCTCAAACACGTTGAGAACAAGTAAAATGATGAGTATAGTGAGAAAAGCCATACCGCACTGCAGAAAATAGCGTCCTTTATTTTTGAGAAACTTCTCGTCAAGGAACTTCTGACCCATACCCTGTACTTCCTTTCTGCAACTCTGCCTTGTGGGCAGCGTAAAAATAGATGAACTACCAGAGGACTGGGGGCATATATATGAAGAATCCGCGCTGGCGAGCCCTTTCGTTGGCAACACTTCTGCTGCTTTTGACTCTGACATCCTGCATCCAACCGCGCAACGAGGGAACACCGGACGAAATCGCGCGGCGTTTCTTGGAGTATCTGGTGAAGGAGGATTTCCCGGCAGCCTTCTCCATGTTCGATAATACCATGAAAGCCCTGTTGCCCGAACCGCTACTGCTGTCGACGTGGCAAGAAATAACCTCTCAGTTCGGCCCTTACTCCGGCGAACTGGAGTACAAAGAGGAGTAGGGGGGCAAGTTCGTGCGCATTGTCCTGCGCAGCCTGTTCGCAAGAGGCGCTCTGGACGTGCAGGTAACTCTAAACGCCCGCCGGGAAGTCTCGGGTCTATATTTCTCCCCAGTACAAGGTTACGGATATGTGGAGCCCTCCTATATCGATCGCTCGCGTTTTGTGGAAGAAGAGATGATTCTCAATGCCAGCAGTGCCTTTCCTCTGCCGGGCACTCTGAGTCTGCCCGCGGGCGACGGCCCCTGGCCCGCAGTGTTACTTGTTCATGGCAGCGGTCCCAATGACCGGGACGAAACCATCCTGGCCAATAAGCCTTTCGCCGACATCGCCTGGGGTCTGGCTTCCCGCGGCGTGGCCGTTCTGCGCTACGACAAGCGCACCTTCGCCCACCAGGCGGCTATGGCCAGCCTACCGGAGATTACCCTGCGCGAAGAGACCATTGACGATGCAGTGGCAGCGGTCCGCTTCCTCATGGACGATCCGCGTTTTAACGCTAATCGAATATTCGTTTTGGGCCACAGCCTGGGGGGCCTGGCCGCTCCCCGTATCGGCCTGGCTGTACCAGAACTGGCGGGGCTTATACTCCTGGCAGCGCCGGCGCGCCCGCTGGAAGATATTCTGGTAGAGCAGTACGAGTACATCTACGGCCTGGAAGAAGACCCTGCTAAGTACCAGTCTCAACTTGATGAGTTCCGCAGGCAGATGGAAAATGTGAAGGACCCCGATCTCTCTTCTGACATTCCCGCCAGCCAGCTGATGGGAGTCCCGGCGGCATACTGGCTTGATTTGAGGGATTACAATCCTCCTCTGGTTGCCGCAGACCTGGACATGGCTCTGCTGGTGCTGCAGGGCGGTCGCGACTACCAGGTAACCATGGCCGATTACGCCTTGTGGCAGGAGGCGCTGAGCCTGCATCCGCAAGCTCGCTTCAGGAGTTATCCAGACCTGAACCACATCTTTCAGACGGGCTCAGAAAAGAGCACACCGGCTGAGTATTTCACCCCCGGGAACGTCAGCCTCGAGGTAATCACTGATATTGTCGATTTCCTGCGCCCTTGACAGCCAACAGGTCCCGAAGGACAATAGTCTCAAAGCAGCCCACTGCACGGGACAATGGAGGTTAACAATGAAGGTTTTTCTGGATACAGAAACATCGGGAACCAGGGCGCAGGAAATTGCGCAGCTGTCATATATAATTACGGACGACGAACTTAGCATAGTACGAGCCAAAAATTACTATTTTGCAGTGGGGTCTATGAGCCCCTTTGCAACTAAGGTGCACGGTCTGACCATAAAAAGCCTGCGCGGACTTTCCGGCGGGGTGCGTTTTGTGGACAAGGCACATGAAGTCCTGGCCGATCTGGCCGGCTGCCAGCTTGTGTGCCACAACTACCGCGCTGATTTTGACATATTGCGCCGGGAGTTCGAACGGGCCGGGCTTTCCTACTCTCCTCCCGGCGTCTTTTGTACCATGGCCCATTTTCGCGGCGTTTGCGTCATTGCGGATCAAAATGGCGCCAACAAAAACCCTTCGCTGCGGGAGCTTATCGACATATATGCCATTGAAGAAGAGGAAATCGCTGAGATAACGGCCCAGGCCTTCGGGACTCAGGGGTTGCCGCAACATGACGGGCGTTATGATGCCGCCGCTCTCTACGCTGTGTGCCGTACGGCTCTGGATGTTATGGACTATGGCATCGACGCCAGGGACCCTGTGGAAATTTCGACCAAGAAAAGAGCACCCCTTGCGGTGGTGCCCGACGAAACACAGAATCCGGCTCAGGTAGTATCTTTGGCTGACGAACGACGCAAGAAAGCCCACCTGGCCAGGAAGAAACAGCGACAGCTAGCGGCCCTGCGCGGCGAGGGAAGTCTCAGGAAGTACGCCTGGCCCCTCCTGGCGCTGCTGGTGCTGGTAAGTCTGTTGTTGAGGGTGATGTAGTCCCTGGTCGCATGGCGCGACGCGCCATGCGACGGGTGAGGTAGTTCGAGGGGGAGCTCTTGGCTGCTAGCTCTTAGCTCTTGGTAGCCTCGAGGAGCGAGAACAATGGAATTCCTATATATGGAGCGAAAAGAGCCCACGCGCTAAGCGATGAGCTCTGTTTTTTCGTTCCAATCGCCTATCGTCTCCCACCGCCAAGAGCTAAGAGCCAACGACTAAGAGCCTTTGAATCCCCGGGCCTACACTCTAGAACTCCCTACTAGATCTCCATACACGCCTTGCGCCCGAAGTAGAACAACACAGCCCACTCGGCCAGGTAGCCGGCTATCATACTGAAAGCGGCCAGCAGGCCTCCGGCTTGCGGGTAGAGGGACCCAATGATCAGCACGGTGATCCCCAGGGTGGCCAGGTTAGCAACTTTGGCGTAGGTCATCTGAATTGTGTGCTTGGTACGCATGAGTATCCCGGCGTACACTTCGCTCTTGCTCAGGATAAAGGGGACCACCGAAATAAGGGACAGCATTTGCAGGGTGGGTTGCGTTATCTCAGCTTCGGTGCCTATCCAATTGGTGAGTATGTAGGTCCCGAGCGGCGTAACCGACAGAACAAAGAGTAGCAGACTAAAAGTCACGCCTATAGACACGGCAAACTTTTTGACGGCCCTCAGGCTGTCCTGATCCCTGACAAATACCAGCACTACCTGATGGATATTAAAAGCCACGGAGGCAAAAATCCAGGCCGTGCTCCAGGCCACCTGATAAGCCGCGATAGACACCTCCGCGCTGACTGTACGGGCCAGGCCGGCGCTGATAAACAGGCGGTCAAAACTCTGCACAAACTGAGCGCCGATAAGAGGGAAGAAGAATATCCAGGCCGAGGCTAAAGCAACCTTCTCGCCGCGTTCCGGTATGAGCGGAAGCTTGTGACGCAAACGCCTCCCTGTGACAAAGGCCATCAAAGCTTCAATAGACATACCACTGACCATGATAATGGCACCTACGGCGCCACCGGTGACTATCTGAGTATTGGCAAATAGCGCCGCCAGGCCGATCATTGTCCCCAGCCGGATGAGAATGTTCATAGTCAGATAATGCGTCTTGCGGCTGACAATGATCAGGCCCTGATAGCTGGAACGAAGTGCGGAAGCCACAGGCAAAAGCATGAATACCCTGTAGGCAGCCAGAGTGTTGGGCAGGAGATCTTCGCTGATGCCCACAAGGTTAAGGAAGAGATATCGTCCCAGCACGGTATAAGCGATGGTGAACTGCATGGCGGCCACAAAGCCAATGGTGATGGCGGTGACTTTGAGCAAGGTGGCAAAGGAATCCTGGTCATCAATCTGGGAGACAAAGAGACGCCGCAGGGCGAAGCAGGGCGACTCAAACATCATGGAAATGGACTGCGCCACAGAAAAAGCCGCCAAAGCGGCAGCAGCGTCGGCTGTGCGGGCCAAAGCTGAACTGACAATGGAATGTGAACCCATCATGAGCATGGACGTAATTCCCAGAGGGATAAAGAAGATCAGCAAGTCTCTTGCCGATACTCGTCTAGCCTGCAAGCCCCACAACTCCTCAAAACGGTTAGACCGTAAAAATATCGTGTTACGAAACAATCCTACCACAGGCGATGGATGCGGGGCAAGGCATTGCCCCGCTTGACGGAGACTATACACCGTGGTATATTGAGTCAAAGCTATGAAGGGGACAGTGATGGTAGAGCCTGTAGAGAGCCGTGCGGCTGGTGAAAGCGCGGAGGCGACGATAATCACACCCACCCCGGAGTTGCCGGCGATGAGTCTGGCCGTTGCCCACGTTACAGGGCGTCGAGTGGATGTGTATGACACATCAATTTGGGTGGTACCGCGGATAGACTCCGTCCCTTGTGGGACGGAGTTTTTGTTTTACCCCGCAAAATTGGAAAGGGAGCTGATCAAATGTCTGAAGAGAAAAAGACGTCGCTGCAAACCGAGGACTTCTCGGCCTGGTACATTGACACAATCCAGAAGGCCGACCTGATGGACTACGCGCCTGTCCGTGGTTGCATCGTTTTCAAGCCCGATGGGTACGAACTGTGGGAACACATCCAGGCTGGTCTGGACCGCCGTTTCAAGGCCACTGGGCACCGCAACGCCTACTTCCCTATGCTGATACCGGAGAGCTTCATGCAGAAGGAAAAGGAACACATCGAGGGTTTCAACCCTGAACTACCCTGGGTGACTGAGGCCGGCGGCGAGAAACTGGAAGAGCGGCTGGCACTGCGCCCGACCTCGGAGACCATGATTGGCCATATGTACAGCAAATGGATCCAGAGCTATCGCGATTTGCCCATGCTGCTCAACCAGTGGGCGAACGTCTTCCGTTGGGAAAAGCGCACCCTCCCCTTCCTGCGCACCTCTGAGTTCCTCTGGCAGGAAGGCCATACTGCCCACGCCACCCAGGAAGAGGCCGAGGCAGAAACCCTGCAAATGCTGGACATATACGCTGACTTTGCCGAAAACGATATGGCCATGCCTGTGGTCAAGGGCAAGAAGACGCCCTCCGAAAGATTCGCCGGAGCTGTGGACACGTATTCCATCGAAGGCATGATGAAGGATGGCAAGGCTCTCCAGGCCGGCACATCCCATTACCTGGGCCAGAACTTTTCCAAGGGTTTCGACATTACCTTCCTGGACCGCGACAATACCCACAAGCACGTCTACACCACTTCCTGGGGTGTTTCAACGCGCATGATCGGCGCTTTGGTAATGGTGCACGGAGACGACAAGGGTTTGGCCCTGCCCCCCAAACTGGCTCCGACTCAGGTCATTATGATCCCCATTGGTCCGCCGAAACTGCGGGAGAAAGTTATGGAGCGCTTTGAGCCGCTGCGGGAATCTCTCGCCAATGCCGGTATTCGCGTACGTGCCGACCTGCGTGAAGAAACTCCCGGCTGGAAGTTCAACGAATGGGAAATGCGCGGCGTTCCCATCAGACTGGAACTGGGACCCAGAGACGTAGAAGCCAACCAGTGCGTGCTGGTGCGCCGTGACACCGGCGAAAAGACCCCGGCCAGCCTGGAGAATATCGTGGCCAGGGTAAAAATGCTGCTGGACGAGATCCAGATCAACATGTACAAAAAAGCCCACGCTTTCCTGCAGGCGAACTGTCACCTGGGCGTGGAAAGCATGGGCGATTTGCAGAGACACATCGCTTCGTCTGAGAGCTGCGGGGCACTGGCCGGCTGGGTGCTGGCTGGCTGGTGTGGTGATGATGAGTGTGAAGCCAAAGTCAAGGCCGAAACGAAGTTCACCACACGCAATATCCCGTTTGAAGCTCCGGTTCACAAGACCACCTGCATCGCCTGCTGCAAGCCGGCCAAACACACGGTGTGGTTGGCAAGGGCGTACTAAGCACGAAGTGCTTAGAAACAAAAAACAAAAAACATTAAACGTTAGACGTTTGGCAAGGGGCTGTTGGCTCTTGGCTCCTAGCTCTTGGAAGCTGAATCCACCGGAGAAGGATGGTCCTAGCTCGGTTCTTAGTGGCTACTAAGAGCTAAGAGCTGACAGCTAAGAGCCCCAAATCCTTCCGCCTGGAGCCTTGCGGCTCAACATCAGCGCCTCATCAGCTGAATCAGTACCTAATCAGGCTGTCGTACCCCCTAGCTGTTCTCCTGCAGCTCAGAAGCTGGTATAAATTTCAGTGCCGCCGAATTTGTACAATGTCTCTCCCCTGTCGGCCGCGGGCCGTCAGGGAACACGTGACCGATATGACCGCCGCAGCGTCGGCAGAAGATGGAGACCCGCACCAAACCCATGCGGTAATCCATCTCTCTGCCCACGCTGCTTTCTGCTATGGGGGCAGAGAAACTGGGCCAGCCCGATCCGGACTCGAACTTGCTTTCGGAGCTGAAGAGAGCTGCACCACAGGCACGACAGAAGTAGATGCCCTTGGCCTTGTGCCTATTGTACTCATTCTTAAAAGGAGGCTCGGTGCCATGCTCGCGCATAACGTGGTAGGTAAGTGGCTCCAGTTCGGCTTTCCACTCAGCGTCTGTCTTGGTAACCGGGAATTGATCCTTCATACTGTTACCTCCCTATATTCCTATGCAGGTATTGGCGGTTCGACTCACGAACTATTTAGATAACTCAATGCCAGAAAGGGGCTTATGCAGTGCATTATTACGACGAAAAACGCAATTTCACCCTGACAGTCACCGGCGATCTATTTGTCGGACGCAAGCTTTCCCTGTACGACGAGCCTGAGTACGCTAAACTGTGGGACATTGTGCGGGACGCACATATCAGGTTCACCAACTTCGAACAGCTCATCCACGAACACCGCGGTTTTCCGGTGGCAGAAAGCGGCGGGACGTACGCGCAACTGGGACCCTGGATTATCGACGAGCTGAAGTGGATGGGTTTTAACCTGCTCAATATCGCCAACAACCATTCCCTGGATTATGGCACCGAAGCCATGCTGCGCACCAAGGAACTGCTCACCGAAGCCGACCTCTGTCACGCCGGCGTGGGCAAGAACCTGGCAGAAGCGAGATCACCGGCATATCTGGACATCAAGGAAGGTCGCGTTTCGTTCCTGGCGGCTTCATCCAGTTTTGCCTCCCACGGACGTGCCGGAGACCAGCGCCCTGACATGCAGGGCCGCCCGGGACTGAACCCGGTGCGTTTTAAGACTCAACATGTTGTTTCGCCGGAAGATCTATCGGCTCTGAAGAAGATCAGCACCAACATCGGCCTGGAAGGTCGCAAGTCCTACATGGTGCAATCTGGCTGGCAACCCGCTGACAAAGAAGGCGAATTGACTTTCGCCGGGCAGAAGTTTGTGGTGGGCGAAAAGCCCGGCGTGTACACAGAGGTCGAGAAGGCTGATCTCGACGGGAACATCAAATGGATATCTGACGCCCGGCGTCAGAGTGATTTCGTAGCTTACAGCATGCACTGGCATGAAAGCGGAGACACTCCCTGGCAACCCGCCAGTTTCCATCAAGGTTTCGCCAGAGCCTGCGTAGATGCCGGTGTGGACGCCTTCCTGGGACACGGCCCTCACATCATGCGGGGAATCGAAATATACAAGAAGCGGCCCATCTTCTACAGCCTGGGCAACTTTGTCTTCCAGAATGATCTGGTGTACAAGTTCCCCGCTGATTCTTACGACCGCGTCGGCCTTGACCACTATGCGACACCGGCCGACTACTACGACAAACGCAGCGACAACGGCAAGAAGAGCTTTCCGTCAGCTGAACGCTACTGGCAGAGCTTTGTCCCCAAGTGCCGCTACGAAGCTGGCGAGCTGGTCGAGCTGACCCTCTACCCCATCACCCTCGGTTTCGGTAAATCACGCACGGTGCGAGGCAGACCTCTGCTCGCAAGCGGCGACGCAGCCGAAAACATCATTAGCCAACTTGCGGATCTCTCGAAACCTTTTGGCACAGAAATCGTGTTCGATGGCAAGGCTGGGATAGTGAAGCTTTAGGGGCGAGGAGGGCGGGCGGTTGGCGCTTGGCGCTTGGCGCTTGGTGGGACGGAATGAAGAAGAGAGCTCCTAGCCTTAGCTCTTAGCTCTTAGCTCTTGGTAGTTGGGAACGAAACAAAGAACGGGTTTTGGGGACAGGGGAACGGGCACCTATGCCGTTCTCCTGTCGCTTTTTCTGAGTCATCATGAGCGTTCTCGCCAGGAGCTAAGAACTAAAGACTAGCAGCCTCCCTGCCCCTTAACGCTTCCAGTCCCATCTTAATCGCCTTCGACACTTCTTCCATTGTCTGACCGGTCCTGTCAGCGTCGCTATTATAGGACACGCAGGCCAGGGCTCGCACTTTGGGATAACGCAGCATAGCGGCCAGGGCTTTCCCCAGTTGCTCCCCCGTCAACCCGCCGGGAGAAGGCAACCCGGCCGCGGGTGCCACGGCTGGGTCCAGTATGTCCAGATCCACATGAACGTAGATAACATCTTCACGGTCGCTGAGGTATTCCATGGCCTCATGAAAGGCGGTGCTCTCCTCGATCATGTCATGCTCTCGAATGATGACCAGGCCGTCATCTTCGATCATCTTGCGCTCCGGCGGGTCAAGGTCCCTCATCCCCGCAAGGATTATGTCGGGCGACTGCAGCGGAACTTTGATGCCACTGGCAAGCCGCAGGTTTGTGAGGGCCTTGCCCGCCGCCACGGCCACAGGCATCCCGCCCAGCATACCACTCGGGCTGGTCTCCGGCGTATTGTAATCCCCGTGGGCGTCCACATATACCAGACCAACGCGTTTGGGGCGTCTCGGGTCCTCGGCCTGCTGCAAACCTCCCAGCACACCGAGAACTCCATTGCAGTCCGCCAGCAAACCCAGGATAAAGCTTGCTTCATCTTCGGCAACTCCTGAAACAGCTTGGCAGAGATGGGCGTTGCCCAAAGCTACGCGGTTCCACCCGCCGTACTGCTCTTCCTCCTCGGCGGTCAGTGCCACGTCAGTCACGCCGGCGACGGTGAACCCGGTTTCCGCCAGGCCGTCCAACAACCCGGCATCAAGCAAGGCCGCCGGGCCCGAGGCGCCTCCCCTGCCCTTCCCATGTACGTTATAAGGCAAAGTGATCACATGTAGCTTCATTTGTACCTCCCCCAATGGACTTTCTAGCGTCCAGATTGTATGTGGACTATTTCTACATGGCCGGCGCTTAAACCTTTGCATACTTTGCTGACAAAGAGGAAAAGCATTACGTTCGGCGAATATAACGCGAATAGAAACTCAGGAGGTGTGGCAATGAAGATCATCAAGGGAACCTGGCTGTTTGACGGCACAGGGGAGGTGTATCAGGAGCACGCTGTGGTAATCAAGGACAATAGAATCGAGGCGGTGCTGCCCTGGGCCGAACTACCGGAGGAAACAGGGGCAGAGGTTATTTTTGTTCCAGGCACTATGGTCATGCCGGGCCTAATCGACAGTCATATCCACGTCACCAGCTCAGGTGCAGCAGACCCCACCCGGGAGCGCCTGGAAGCGCAACCGCTGCAAACACTGCGCGGAGCTGATGTGGCGCGCACTTTGCTGGAACACGGTTTCACCATGATCCGCAACTGTGGCAGTAGTAACGGCAACGATATTGCCCTGCGCACGGCTGTGGAACGAGGATACGTTTTGGGTCCGCGCATTCTGGCCTCGGGCATGTGCATAACCATGACAGGTGGACACGGCTGGATGGGCGGACGTCAGGTAGACGGTCCCCATGAAGCTCGCAAGGCAGCTCGTGAGCAGTTGCGCGCGGGAGCCGATCTGATCAAGATTATGGCCACAGGTGGAGTTATGACGCCCGGTGTGGAACCCGGTTCTGCACAGCTCACCATTGAAGAAATGAAGGCTGCGGTAGAAGAGGCCCACAAGGCCGGACGCAAGACCGCGACCCATGCTCAGGGCACCGAAGGCATCAAGAATGCTATCCTGGCCGGGCTTGACTCCATTGAGCACGGCATATTCCTCGATGACGAGGTTATTTCCCTCATGCTAGACCGGGGTGTAGCTCTGGTGCCCACACTGGTAGCGCCCTATCACATAGTCAGGGGTGGTGTTGAGGCAGGCATACCTGCCTATGCGGTGGAGAAATCCAAAAAGGTTATCGATGCCCACACCAGGAGCTTCCAGATGGCTCTCAAGGCCGGAGTGACCATAGCCATGGGCACAGACTGCGGCACGCCGCTTAACGTACCGGGTAAAAACGCGCTGGAGTTTGAGCTCATGGTAAAGGCTGGCATGACCCCCTTACAGGCTCTGATTGCCGGCACCGGAACCGCAGCCTCTGTCTGCGACCGCAAAGAAGTCGGCACACTGGCCAAAGGCCAGCTGGCAGACGTACTGGTGATCAGGGGCAACCCTCTTGACGACATCACGCTGCTCCAGGATAAGGCCAATATCCTGCGGGTTGTTAAGGACGGGAAAATAGCCATCACTAGAGGTTAGTAGTTGGAGGCTGGAGGCTGGAAGGTGGCGCCTCAATATCAGCTCCCATCAGATGCATCAGTACTCATCAGACTGCCTTATCTTGATCGTTAATCATTGATCATTAATCACTAGAGAACTCAAAGCAACGGGGGGCCGCGAGCCACGGTCTCGCCACTACATTACACGAAGAACGGACAACGCTCCCCGTTCTACTAAGCGCCAAGCGCCAAGCGCCTCTTCTCCCACCCCGTATCAGTGGAAAATGTAACACCCCGTTCTCCTCATGGAGTGCGGGGTGTCTGCGTTTCTATGGTATTTTGGATGGCTCGCCAGATAAGATACAGCGCCACCAGCAGTGAGCCTATGCCATCCACGTAACCGGATACCGGTGAGGAAGGCCACAATGCCACCGAGGCCAGGCCGGCGATGACGGCGAAGTCCACCATGGTTTTGGCCTGATAGAGGTTGCGTTGACTGTTGATCACTGTGTCGTGCTGTTCCCTGTTGAGCAGCGTGTAGCGGCGCCAGAACCACCCATTAAAGGCAACTCCGAGAACGGCGATAACCAGTCCCAGGGTGACATCACCTGTGGGGGTGAAGGAACCCATACGAATGACTGCAAAACCCAGCAGCAGTGCGCCTGAAACCAGCAGCGCCGCGGATACGGTCAGGCCGGAAACCCTTTCCATGCGTCTACGGTCCCCCTCGGGCAACGGTTGTCCGCTGAAGGCTTTGCGAAACACCACGTAAGCTACCACCAGAGCGAGCAGTTCAACGCTCCGCCTGATGAAATCCGCCAGCTGGGTGGTGGAATTGGTCTGCAGCACGGCTATGCCGGTCACGATGGGTGCCGACAGGCTCAGTAGCATGGCAATGAGCAAAGTCCGCTGTCTGCGGCGCACCTGCTCGGCGCTAAGTACACTCACTAGATCCACCTCAGCAGGCCAAAAATATAGATCATGGGGAACATTACCGCAGCCGCGGCGAAGGGTACGGTGAGGGTATCCACTCCTCTGCGGGAGAACAGTTCTACAACCCCGCACACCGGTGCCACCATTAGCGCCACCAGAAGGCTGAGATACCAGGGAACATTGCCGTACCAGGTGAGCGTGACAAACAGGGCCACCGCGGCCGCCAGGATCATGGCTGAAGTTCCCTCCAGAGTCTTCGCCCCCTCTACCAGGCGATGTAACACGCGCTTTTTGCCAAAGGCTTTGCCCACTAATGCCGCCGCTGCGTCTCCATAACCCCAGGCCATTACCGAAGCCGCGACCAGATAGCGCCAGTCTGTCCCCAGTACTCCCCAGAAAATGAAGATGAGAACGGCAAAGCTGGCTTGAACGTAGAGAAGCTGCAGGCGCAGCTCCCCGCCCTCGGGCCGTCGATCTACCAGCATCCTGCCATACCAGCGAGTACGCTCCAGCAGTATCAATACAGGGTATGCCAGAATTATCAGCAACGCCGCAGCCAGTAATGCGGCGTACCAGGAACTGAAGAGATGCAGCAACAGAAAGACAGACATGGTGTAAGCCATGTGCTGGGTCTTTCTCACCAGTTCGTCAGGCACCCGAAACCATATCTTAAACAACATTGGGATTATGGCACAGACAACAAGGTAATAGGCAATCAGCACGGCAGCCGCCAAAAGATCTCGCCAGAGCATATTATCCCCTGCCCCTTCCGGCCGCACGGGCGCGGTCAAAATTAGCCGACACTTTCTCAAACAAGTGAGCGAACTCATTGATACTTGATTCCTCTATGCCCTCCGCTGCCACTGCGAACACGCGGTCATAAACCTCTTCGAGCGGACCGGCTATCTCTGCCGCCCTGGCCGTAAGATAAATCAGGGTCGCGCGTTTGTCACTGAGGTCCTTTTCCCTGGTGGCGTAACCCTTTTTCTCCAGTGCGTCCACGGCGCGGGAAATAGCCGTCTTGCTCACGTCAAGCCTTTCCACCAGGTCTTCCTGCCGCACGGAATCTCCTTCGGAGATCAGGTGAAGCAAAACGTTCCCCTCGGCGCTACTCAGGCCGAGAGGGCGCAACCCTGCGTTAACCAGCTGACGTCCAGCACGGATTATGTTGTGCGAAAAACCCCACACGTCTCTTATGGAAGCCAAAATCACCATTCCTTTAGTTTACAAGTCAACTAATTATACGCCTTTTTAGTTGCTATGTAAACTATTTGCAGGCTCGCCACAATACTTCTTATCTACTTCGTGCCCCTGTGTTAAACTAAATAGCAGAAGATATTTTAGAAAGGGGCTGGTTTATCGTGAAGATCAGTCAGTTTATCGATCACCACTATCGCCACTTCAACGCCGCCGCTCTTAAGGATGCCGCGGCCGGATACAAGGCTCACATCGCCGCGGGCGGCAAGATGCTGGTGACAATGGCCGGGGCCATGAGCACGGCGGAGTTGGGGCTGTCCCTGGCGGAGATGATAAGGCAGGACAAAGTACACGCTATCAGCTGTACCGGTGCTAACCTCGAGGAGGACGTGTTTAACCTGGTGGCACATGACCACTACGTGCGCATTCCGGAGTACCGCGACCTGACTCCCGAGGACGAACAGAAACTGCTGGATAAGCATCTCAACCGCGTAACCGACACCTGCATTCCGGAAGAGGAAGCCATCAGGCGCATAGAGAAGGCTGTGCTTAAAGAGTGGCAACAGGCCGACGCCGCTAAAGAGGCCTACTTCCCTCATGAGTTCATGTACAAGATTCTGCTTTCCGGGGCACTAAAGGAATACTACCAGATTGATCCCAAAGACTCGTGGTTACTGGCTGCCGCCGAAAAGAATCTGCCCATGGTTGTGCCGGGCTGGGAAGACTCTACTCTGGGCAACATCTTTACCGCCCACGTCATCAAGGGCGATGTCAAGAATGTTCACACCGTAAAGACAGGCATTCAGTACATGATGGAGTTTGCCGGCTGGTACAGCAAGACGGCGGCAACCCATTCCATTGGCTTCTTCCAGCTTGGCGGCGGTATCGCTGGGGACTTCCCCATATGCGTCGTACCGATGCTGGAACAGGACCTCCATCAGGAGGATGTGCCGCTGTGGGGTTATTTCTGCCAGATCAGCGACTCCACCACCTCCTTCGGTTCTTACTCGGGCGCCGTGCCTAACGAGAAGATCACCTGGGGCAAGTTGGGCGTTGACACGCCGAAGTATATTATTGAATCGGATGCATCCATAGTAGCACCACTGGTTTTTGCTTACGTACTGGGGTGGTAGCTAAGTGCAAAAGGCAAGAGCCGGCATATGCCGGCTCTTGCCTTTTGCGTGATTAGCATTAGCGATTGGCGCTTAGCCTTCGGGAAATGACAGACTCGTATTAAGTAGTCCGGGTTCCAGAAGTCATTGACTGACACCTAATCGCTAAGCGTCAAGCGCTCCGTCCCTTGTCCCTACCAACTCCAAAAACCCTTCCACGACAGCCGGATCGAAATGCACGCCTGCCTGAGAGCTTATGTAAGACAAAGCCTCCGACTCGCTCCAGGCCGGACGATAAGGTCGTTGGCTGCACAGCGCGTCGTAGACGTCCACTACGGCGAAGATACGAGCCTCCAGCGGTATTTCTTCTCCTTTCTGGCCCAGAGGATATCCCGTGCCGTCCCACTTCTCGTGGTGGCCATAGGGTATGGCCAGAGCTGGCTGCAGATAATCTATGCCTGCCAGCATTTGTCGGGCATAAACGGGATGCTGACGCATGATCTCCCATTCAGCCTCGTCAAGCGGTCCCGGTTTGTGCAAGATGCTGTCAGGGATGGCCATTTTGCCGACGTCGTGTAGCATAGCGCCACGTTTCATGTTGGCAAGCTTCTGGTCTGGGACTGCCAGGTGTCTGGCCAGCGCCACAGTCAGGTCTGTGACCCGTCGACTATGTCCTTCTGTCTCACTGTCACGCAGATCCAGCGCGTGGGCCCACCCCTCAATGGTGGAATCATAAGCGTCCAAAAGTTCCGCCCTGCTCTTCTGCAGGCTGGTGAAGAGGCGCGCGCTCTCGATGGCGATGGCTCCCTGGCCCGCCAGGGTAACCAGAAACTCGTGCCATTCGGGATCCTCAGGGAAGGACGACTCGGTAAACAGGACCAGTAATCCCACCACTTCGTCCTTGGATAATAGAGGCACACTGAGGCAATGCTTATAGCTGTGATTTTCGGTGCAGAGCAGACAATTGGACTTTTGCTCGCCATCGTTGCAGGTGAGGAGCTGAGTTGCTTGCTCCCTGATAGCTTTCTTCAGGGTGCTACCCAGGATAGTAATGGCAGTGCCTGCAGGGGGAGGCGTGCTCACACCCCGGGAAGCCGCAAACAGCATACGTTTCTGCCCTGGGTCAGCGAGGTAAACTGCCACCCCATCGGCCTTCTGGTGTTTTTCTACCTCGTCCAGCAAGACCTCCAGCGTGGCTCCCAAATCGGGGCTGCCGGTGATGGCGATATCCACGGCGCGAAGGCTGTGCAGTTGGCTCAGGCGGCGAGTCGCCTCTTCAAACAGTAGAGTCCGATGCAAGGCAATGCCAGCCATATCTCCCATGGCACATAACAGGCGGACTTCCTCTTCGCTCATTACCCGGGGCTGGAGAAAGGAAACAAACATAACACCTGCAGTCGCCTCCTGGGTGCGCAGAGGAATACAGGCGCCGCTCCGTCCGGGGGGCATGCTGGCTTTCACGTCGGGACGGGACATGGGATCTGTACTCAAGTCTTCAAATACATAGGGCTGGCCGGTCCTATAGACATAGCCCGCTATGCCGGACCGAGGCCTCTGGGGGGTTTTGCCGGTTTGGGTCATCCATCCTCTGGAGACGGCATGCACTAACTCATCGCTACGCAGGTCGTAGAAGGACAACGTTCCCGAATCTGTATCCAGGGCAGCCAGCGCTCCATCCAGCAGAGCCGGAAGCATCGCCTCGAGACTGTCCGCCTCCCGCAAAGTTCCTGTCATCTCCGCCAAGAGGTTAAGGCTTCTGGCGCGGGTTTCCAGCACTGAGCGGCTCGTCTGGGCTTCCTGTAGCGCCATAAGGGAAGCATCTTCACGGGTCCTCAGCAATCTGTATCCCAGTATTGCCGAAGCCAGAACAAAGGCAATCCCCTTGCCCGTTTGCAGCACGCCCAGCAGCGATGCGTCCTGGGTAAGCTGCAAGAGCAGGCGGTCCGTGACCACGATGTAAACAAGGGAAATCACCAGGTAAAGGAACACGCCAACTATGGGTAGCGAGCCTTTCTTCTGTAACACGTGGTCACCTCCTTTCTGCCGCTCCAGGGACATTTATGCGCAACAAGCCCGGCCTTTAACGGCTGGGCTTGTAGTCTTTCCTATTCTCGGGCAAAAGCGCCTCAGCCGATTCTGAAACAACTGCAAGAAACAGGTCAACCACTTGTGGGTCAAAATGGCTACCGCTCTGAGAGAGTATGTGATCGATTGTTTGCCCGTGGGTCCAGGCAGGACGGTAAGGTCGGTCGCTGAGCAAGGCGTCATAAACATCCACGATGGCGAAAATGCGGGCCGCAAGGGGTATGGCCTCTCCAGACAGCCCTTGAGGGTAACCGCTGCCATCCCACTTTTCGTGGTGGCAGTAGGGTATATCCAGTGCCGCAACCAGATAATCTATGCTGGACAGCATTTCCTTGGCGTATGCTGGGTGCCGGCGCATGATCTCCCATTCTTCCGCGGAAAGGGCGCCCGGTTTGCGCAGTATGCTGTCGGGGATAGCCATTTTACCCACATCGTGCAACATGGCTCCTCTGCGCAAGTGAACCAGTTCATGCGGCGGGACTTCCAGCTTTTCGGCCAGCCTCACAGTCAGTTCCATGACACGCCGACTATGTCCCTCTGTTTCTTTGTCGCGCATGTCCAGCGCGTAGGACCAGCCTGCAATTGTCGATTCGTAGGCTGCCAGAAGTTCCTGCCGGCTTTTTTCCGCTTCGGCGAAGAGTCTTGACGTCTCCACCGCAATGGTAGCCTGTCCTGCCAACATTTCCAGGAAGCCCGTCCACTCGCCGTCATCGCGAAACTGCGTCCGTGAGAAGAGAGTCAGTAGCCCCACAGTACGGCCCTGCGCGGTCAGAGGGACACTCATGCATTTCGCGAACCCGTGTGTCAGACACGGTAGCGGGCACTGTTCCGGCAACAATCCGCCATCCGTCGGAGAAGCATTCTTGACGGAATCCAGCAGGCCAGCCCCTGGAGTCGCAATGGTGCTGCCAAGGTCAGGCGGGTCTGAAATACCGCTGCTTCCGGAAAAGACCAGACTGCCGCTGTCTTCGTCCACCAGGTAGATGGCCGTAGCGTCAACCTCGAGGCGTTGGCGGACTTCCTCGACGATGACCTTCACTGTGGGCGTCAAATTGGGATTGCTTATGATCGCCAGGTCTATCTGTCGCAGGCTCTTCAACTGATGGAGCCTGGTAATGGCCTCTTCGTAGAGAAGCGTGCGATGAAGGGCTACACCTGTCATATCGGCCAGGGAGGTGATAATCTTTAGCTCGTCTTCGCTCAACGTACGAGGATGTGGCACGGCAATAAACATGACACCGATGGTGTGGGCGTGGGCCCGCAAAGGCACACACGCACCGCTCCAACCCGGCGGGATGGCCGGCCTGGCATCTGCCCGCGTAGATGGATCCGTGGCATAATCCGAGATCAGGTACAGCTTGCCGGTGGCATATACCTGGCCAGAAATGCCTGTTCTCGGGCGTTTGCGCGTTCGGCGCGTGACGGAAAACCAGCCCCGTGAAAGCTCATAGCGCAAATCTTCGGTGTTGACGTCGAAAAGGGTCACCGCGCCTGAGTCAGTGTTTAGAGCGGACAGAGTCCTGTCCAGCAGCACCGGGAGCATGCTATCTATGTCTTCTGCCTCGCGCAACGCCGCAGAAACGTGAACCAGCAAGTCGAGGTCCTTTATGTAGCTCCGCAAACGGGATTCTGTCAGCTTCTGCTCGGCAAATGATCTGTCTATTTCCCTCTGATGCCTGGTCAGAAGGACAAATATGAGAATTGCCGCCAACGCAACATAGCCCCACCCCTTGATCGTCTGCAAACGGGACATAGTCACCGGGTCAGACACCAGGAGATAGAGCAGCCAGTCGGAGAGGACGATATATAGAACAGAGTATATGAAGAAACGGAGAGCCACAAAGCGGGCGGTAAAACGCCTGGTGCCTGCCAATGACCCTCCCCCTCTCGCGTTCGTTGATGTCGGTGTCACCTAGGCGACCCCCGTGCTCAAATATGTGCACATGATCAAGCAATGCCCATCAGTGTATCAGAATCTGAAGACTGCCGCAAGAGCAGCGCCGTCCGGCATCTCCTCCGGTGGCAGGACGAACACGGCGCCACCCTGGGCTATCGCCTGCATGGCGGCCAAGTTGAGCAGGTCATGAACGCTTTGCCCGTCCTCGGGTTCGCAGGTGGTTACGGTTCCGGCCTCCGGGTCTACCTCGCCCCAAATCTGCTTGTGGAGCGAAACGAAGAGCGTTGCTACGCGACCATGATAGCAGCCCAGGAGTACCTCCTCGGAATTGTTCGAAGCCAGACCCGTCCCCAGCAGTTCGGAGTATCTGGCTCGGGCCTTCTCCTCCACCTGGCGGTAGTGGGGCGCGGCAATCTTCCAGGCGGTGTGTCGGATCTCAACCGGTTGGGTGTTGCTGAGGCTGCCGGCCAGGATTTCGGGCATGAGTCCTGAATACTTGCTGGCCTCGCGATAAATGGCGGTGAGGTACTCGGCTCCACCGAGAACTACGGGAGCCCCTGAAGTGGCCACTACGTTCTGCAGTCCCACATCGAGCTGCTGGAAGTAACGCAAAATGTTGTTCTTTTCGTAATCTGTGGTTCCGCCATGTCCATGGAACTGGGCCGCACGACGGCCGCCCTCCCCGCCGCGGCTAGGGGTGCTGGTATGAAACTGCAGATGGTTTTCGGGGTCGTCGTACTGCATGGCCTCTTCCAGGCTGAGGGGGGTTCCCTGAAGCTCGATTTCTTGCAAGGTGAATTCGGTGCCATAGAATACCCTGGTCTTGCCGAGATCAAGGTCCAACACGTAGTAATCCCCCGGATTGTTCAGGAGCTGGAGCATGGGCTTTATGTGGAAAGTCTCGCCAATCATCAGACGACGACTAAACTCGATCGGAGCGTGCACGTGTCGGAAGAATCCCGGGGCAATGAACACGGCCAGGCCGTTGCCTCTCTTTTCCCAACTTCGGCTCTCCAGCAGAAAGCTTTCCATCGGCGACAATAGTTCCTCTACATCCGGTCGGCGCATAGTCTGCAGCAACTTCGTCTCGGCCTCTCTCAGCAGCGATTTCAGGGTGATTTTGGCCTGCACGCTCTCGTTGCCTACCGAAAGTGGCAGATACATGGAAATACACGGTTGCGTCACATTACTCATAAGTAGTTTAATCTCGTTGGCATAGTCCATGGTGACTCTCCTTTCCGTGGGCAAGATAAACCACATTACTTGTTTCTGCAAAAAGACCGAATATTCCTTTTATATGCTCTAATCTGTTTGATAGAATCTTGCGGGTCGGATAGTATTATCTCAAAGAGAGATGAGGAGTGATAATGCATGCTAATTTTCTATTGCTACCCCACTTGAACCACCTGCCGCAAAGGGCGAGCGTGGCTTGCCGATCAGAATGTGGAGTATGAATACCGGGATATCCTTAAAGACCCCCTGACACCCGCAGAACTGATGAAGTTGTCTGCGCACCTGGATGGTGGCATAAAGGCTTTGCTCAATATGCGAAGTCGCACCCTGAAGGACTTGCAGGTAGACACTCAGGCGATGTCAGACGCCGATGTTGCCCAGCTACTGTCTGACAACCCAAAAACCATGATACGTCCCCTCTACCTGAAGGATGATGCATTAGTGGTGGGCTTCGATGAAGCAAGGCTGGAAAGTCTGCTGTGAAGCAAAAAGAACAGGGCCGAGTCATCTCGGTCCTGTCCCTTGTTCCTGAAATTCAGTCATAAAGCTCCAGTATCGCTTAGGCATCAGACTCATGCGCAATCGCGGGTTCTCCCGACCGGAGACATCTATGGTGTCATAGAACAGCCTCCACAGAGCCTCAATATCTTCTTCCCCCTGGTCCTTGGCCGATAACTCGACCCCGGTCACCGACAGCAGTTCTGTCCGTGGCGGGTCATGCATAAGCACCATGTTATTAGTGCTGTCGTGAATCAGAAAACGTTCCGCGGAGAACCGTGTACAGAAGTGTTCTGCCAGCAGCGGCAACACCTGATTCCTGGGACCAATGGTGGCCACAAGCACTCCCTGGCGCAGTGAAAAATGCACAAATCCCTTGAGCAGGTGACTCTCACGCCTAAGATGCAGGACTGCCCGGTGCAGAGGCAGCACGTCGTCATGTTGCAGCATGTCCAGCACGCGCGGTCCTCTCTCCCGGGCAAGCCGCAAAAATCTCAGGATGCGGATCTCGCGTCTGGCAAGACAGGAAAGAAAGCCGTGTCGGACAAAGGTCAGCACGTCGCTGCCGCAGTGTTCCAGTATCCATTTCTGAAAGGACCTCGCCTGTCCCTCATCTGTGATAATACGTTGCGTGGGGTAGAGATAGAGCACTGCGCTGTCCTCACTGCAAACGTCTTCGGGCAGGCAGTTCCTGTGCAGGCTTTCGTACAGGGCGCACATCAGACCAGGAAAACTGCCGTCGTAAAGGTATACTATTTGTTCACCAGTTGCCATCCGGGTACACCCCCCTCCAGTAGCGGATGCTCGCGGATGTAGCTAAGTTGCTCCGGCTCGGGCTCGCCCAACCAACCCTTGCGTCCTTCGGCAAGAAGCCGCTCGGAGATTAGTCCGCGGAGCACAGTGTCCGGCGCCACGGGCAGATCTTCGGGCCTTCTTCCGTTACAGGTGACAAAGTATTGTGCCCTCTTTATCACTACGCCCAGCTTCTGCAGATCGGCGAATGTTAAAGATGCCTGGCGTCGGGCTGCCAGAATGCGCCGGGTGCCGGTCACGCCAATGCCGGGGACCCGCAAGAGCTCCTCTCGGGAAGCTGTGTTTATCTCCAGCGGGAAGAAGTCAGGATTGTTCAGGGCCCAATTGCACTTGGGATCTACGTAGGGGTTGAAACTGTTGTTGCTCTCGGTAAGCAGTTCGCTGGCTGAGAACCCGTAGAAGCGGAGCAGCCAGTCGGCCTGGTAAAGGCGATGTTCCCGCAAGAGTGGCGGTCTGCTGTCTATTGCGGGAAGCAAACCGTCGGACACTACCGGCATATAGGCGGAAAAGAAGACGCGCTTAAGCCTGTACTTTCGGTAGAGTGACTCCGTGAGCCTGAGTATCTGCAGGTCGCTATCCGGCGTGGCGCCAATTATCATCTGAGTGCTTTGCCCGGCAGGAGCAAAACTGGCGGCGGCTGAAAAACCCTGGCGGCGCAGAGCCAGGCTCTTATAGTCGGCTATCTGCTCCGTGACGTAACCCATAGGGTCAAGGATGGATGCCTTGCTTTTGTCTGGGGCCAGCAGATTAAGGCTGGCCTGGGAAGGTAGTTCGATGTTTATGCTAATGCGATCGGCCAGCAGGCCCAAAGAGGCGATCAGAGACTTGTCTGTGCCGGGAATCCCTTTGACGTGGATGTAACCGGCGAAACGGTACTCCTTGCGCAGCAGGCGCAGAGCGACGATCATCTGTTCAGTGGCGTAATCCGGGTTTCTCTCCACCGCGGAGCTGAGAAACAGACCCTCTATGTAGTTACGCCGGTAAAACTGCATGGTGAGGTCGGCGATCTCGCGCGGCGAAAAGGCCGCTCTGCGCACGTCATTGGTTCGCCTGTTGACGCAATAGCGGCAGTCAAAGGCGCAGTGGTTGCCCATTAACACCTTGAGTAGCGAAATGCATCTGCCGTCTGCGGCGAAGCTGTGGCAGATACCACAGGATGCGGCGCTGCCGATTTGCCCTGGAGAGGCTTTGCGATTCACTCCGCTGGAAGTGCAGGCAACATCGTACTTGGCAGCATCAGCGAGGATTTCAAGCTTGCTAAGGACGTCCAAATGGTATCACCGCCTTCCTGTGATACCATTATACTGCGAACACACGTTTGTGTCCACCAATGCCCAGTGTTACTTCGCGTCAGGACCAAGCACGCCCAGAATCACCAGATCCTCTGCGCTGTCGTTTTCAAACCAGTGAAGTTCATCACCAGAAAAGTGAATCACCATGCCCCCGACCAGAGTGTGGCGACATCCTGCAGCGTCCACCAGTGTTCCCGTGCCACTCACAATGTAGTTCACCTGCTCCCAGTTATGTGCGTGTTTCCGCGTCACTCCGCCTGGCGCCACGGTCACCAGGTTTGCAGCAAGACGGGTGCCCGAACCGGCGGGTACCAGCGTACGATAAATTAACCCCTGCGCCTCATTGTCAGCTACAAGTTCGCCCGCGNNGTTTCATTGGCTCTATTACTTTGGCCACTTTGTCATCCTCCTCTAACGGCCGATCAGTTCGGCTTTCAGCATCTACACTCTGATTCCCTGCGACAACGGGGATATCCTGCCTGCGCCACAACCGCCCCCCTGAAGCTCACGAACTATTCACATATTCTAGCAGGAATGTAAAAGTGCCTGTCGAAATCACATACGAATCACGTTAATCGAGGTGCAAACGATTGCCACAGGACATCTCGGGCTTGCTGCCTGCGCCGCAGAGGAGAAGATATCTGCCGGCCTCCCGTCGCCTGGGAAATGCGATCCTTACCGAATACAGCCTGCGCCGCAAGATAAGCCAGGCTGTCCTTGACATGCACCGGGCGCCAACCGACCCTGATTCCGTGTACGATGCTCTCATGAGCAACATTCTCAAGTTGCCGGAGATTAAGGCTGCGGGCATCTGGAGGGTAGACCGGGACGGAACGTGGCCACTGCTGCTGCACCGCTGGCCCGAAGGGGTGTCCTATGACGACAACTATCTGTCCCTGGTGTCGCTGAACTGCTCTTCTGAGATCGAGGAGAGTGAGACCGGCATCGCCGTGGCTGCGCTGTTGCCGGAGGGAAGTAGTGCTGCAAAAGCTGTACAGCGAATAATGTGCGTCCTTTCGCGTCACGCTGCCATCGCTCTGGCGCAAAGGTTCAAAGTCCTGGCCTCCCAACGCACTGCCGGATCTCTGGAGGTGCTCAACCACATCGGCAACAAGATCATATCCTCGCTTAATCTGGCAGACCTCTTCCACACCATATACGATGAACTGCGCCAGATCATGACCGCTAATGTGTTTTACGTCGCCCTCTACCATTCCGAAACCCAGGAGGTGGAGATGGCATTCGTCTATGAGGAAGGACGCTCGGTAAAACCCTTTCGCTTTCCACTTAACGATGGACCGGTTTCAAGGGTAATCAAATCTCAGGACCCCGTTCTGTATAATCTTTCCCTCAAGGAAATCCCACAGGCCATCCTTTTCGGCCAGCAACCAAGCGAGATTAAGTGCCTGATGATGGCTCCGATGATAACCAAGGGCCGGGTGGTGGGCGCACTATCGGCCCAGAGTTATCACAAAGGAGACTATAGTGAGCAGGATCTGCAGCTGCTGACGACTGTCGCCAGTCAGGCTGCCGTAGCTGTCGAGAACTCACGCATGTATGAAAACACTCTGCAGCAGGCCTCTACGGACGCCATGACCGGTCTCTGGAACAGGCAGGCTTTCTTCGCCCACCTGGACAGGATTATCGCCTCGGCTGATCAGCCGAAGCATGAACTGGCTCTCATCATGATTGACTCGGATAGCCTAAAAGAGATCAATGACAAGCTTGGACACTCCGCAGGAGACGAACACATCGCGCAAATGGCCAGAGTCATCAAATCCTGCGTGCGAAGCAGAGATGCCGTCTGCCGATACGGCGGTGACGAGTTTCTTGTTTTGCTGCAGAAGAAGTCCGCGCAGGAAGCCGCAGAAGTAGCGCAACGCATTATTGATTCCATTGCCAGCGAAGGGCTGCTAGAGGATAACTCTGTGCGAGTCACTGCCAGCGCGGGGATCTCGACCTACCCGGGCTGTGCTGCCGACTCGGCTGCCCTCTTTCAGGCCGCCGATGCTGCGGTCTATATGGCCAAACGTCAGGGGAAGAATCGGGTTTGCGTTGCAAAGGAAGCTGACCGGAACGAGGTGAGGCTCAATGAGAGTTAGCGGCAGGAGGTCCGGCCGTAGCCCCCTGGCTTCCTACGATTGGCTGGACAAAAGCGTGGCCCAGTTGCACTGCTTTCAGGGGGATGATCTCGAGTTTCTGAACGCCATGGTCGCCCTGGCATCAGACCTGCCCGCAGTCGGCCTGGCTAGCATATGGTCGTGTCCCGACGGTGACGGTGAGCATGTCAGGCTTCTGGCATGTGCTTCTCGGGAGCCTACAACGCAGGCGCCAGAAGCACCGGCCTTGCTCCTCAATCTGCCCGAGGCAAAACACCTGGACCTACCCTTTGCCAATGCTGAAAAGTGGAACAAGCTAATTCTGTCTTTGCGCGCGGACACGGGAAGAGCTTTCAAAACCACCGACAGCCAAGTCCTGGCGGTCTTTGCCCAGCATGCCTCATTGGCTCTAGGTCGACTGTCAGCGATCGACACTGCTCGACGTCGTGCAGATGCTTTGTCTCTACTTAACCGCTTGAGCGTTACCATAGCTGCGACTCTCGATCTGGAAAGCCTTTTTGACACCATGTACGCTGAAATACGCAAAGTTATGCAGACAGACGCCTTCTTCGTTGCCCGATACTACCCTTCTCAGGGCGAAATAGACATCGCCTACCTTTATGAAGCCGGACAACGCCTGGAGCCAATACGCTACCCCCTCAACGAAGGCCCTACTTCCGTGGCCATTCGCACTGGGCAGCCTCTGCTCTTTAACATGGATCACCGTAACATCCCAGGCGCACGGACTACGGGACCGCAAGGCCGGGCTACTCAGAGTTTGATGATAGTACCCATTTCGTTGCACGGCAAAGTATTAGGGGCTCTCTCCGTCCAGACATACGAAGCCAACGCCTACGACGCCGAATTACTGCAACTCCTCTTTACCATCGCCAGCCAGGCGGCCATAGCCCTGGAAAACGCCAATCTTTATGAGCAGACTCTGCGCCAGGCAACCACCGACCAGATGACCGGTCTGCTGAACAGGCAAGCCTTTCTCAGTGCACTGGACAGATCACTGGAAGGAGCGCATCTCAGCGGCTCTCCCCTGGCTGTTGTCATGTTTGACTCGGACAGCCTGAAGAGGATCAACGATACCCACGGTCACCCGGCGGGAGACCAGCACATTCGTTCTATGGCGGATATTATCCGCTCCGGGGTGCGGGAAGAGGACAAGACCTGTCGCTTTGGTGGCGATGAGTTCATGTTATTATTACCGGGAGCCGACCCAGCCCGGGCGTGTGAGGTGGCGGAACGGATACTGCAGAAGATCTGCAGCCACGCCTTGCTGGTCGACGGCACAGAAATCAGGGTGACGGCCAGTGCCGGAGTTGCCGTCTATCCTGAAAATGCGCGCACCAGAGACACTCTGCTGGCGGCGGCTGACCGCGCCATATATAGGGCAAAACAGGACGGAAAAGGCTGTGTCAGATTTTCCAGCCCATAACGCTCTTTTGCGATCAGGATTACTGAGGAGATGAGATTATGCGCATAGCCATACTGGACGGCCGGGTAAAAGACGAAGCGAACACAGTCAAACTCGGTGACCTGTTGAGCGAAACCTTGCGCTCAGCGGTAGTTCGGCACTTTATCCTGGCCGAGATGGAGCTTGCTCCATGCCTCGGCTGTTTTGATTGCTGGGTTAAGACCCCAGGGCAATGCATCATCCCGGACAAGGGGCGTGCCATTGCTGAAGCGGCGATAAACTGCGATGTCTTGGTGTTCATCTCCCCCGTCACCTTTGGCGGCTACGCGTCAGCTCTCAAGACCGCCGTCGATCGTCTTATTCCCAACATCCTGCCCCTGTTCGTCTCGATCAAAGGGGAGTCCAGGCACGCGGCACGGTATCTGGATTACCCCCGCCTGTTGGGGATAGGGATAAGCAAGGGAAACGCCAAAGATGATGAGCTATTTGCCAGGCTTATCGAGCGCAACTCCCTAAATTTTCACTCGCGCCAGCATTCCACACACATCCTCCCGGCATCACCTGGGGGGGACTCGCCAGAAGAGCTTACCAAAGTGATCAGACAGCAAATGACTACCTGGGGGGTGATTAGCTGATGAAGCCGCGCACAGCCTTGCTGCTCAACGGGAGTCCCAGGCGGGAGAACTCCCTGGCTTTAGCGTCATACTTATCTGAGTTGCTGGCTGAGAAGGGACTGGAGTGTGAAACCATGCAGGCCTATCGCACTCCGCTGAACGATTTACTGTCAGCTCTGGAAAAAGCCGAGGTGGTTGTTCTTAGCTTTCCTCTCTATGTCGACTCGCTGCCGGGGGGACTGACGCAGGTGCTTGAGGAGATTGCACGGCAGTTTGACGGTCAGGGGCGTTCCTTTGCCGCCGTCGTAAACTGCGGTTTTCCCGAATCGGGACAGGCAGCTGTGTCTCTAGGCATTGCGGAGAGCTTTGCCCGGACTGTCGGTTTTCGCTGGCTGGGTGGTTTGTCCATGGGTGCCGGTCCGTCCATGGGCGGACGCCCTATATCCGAATGTGGCGGCATGTTACGAAACGTAATTGCGGGCCTCAAAGTAGCGGCGGATGACATAGTTCAGGGAGATGAAATCTCAGACGAGGCCGTCCGCCTGGTGGGGATGCCACTTGTGCCCCACTTGGTCTACAGGCTAATGGCCGGCCAACACTTCCGCACCCAGGCTAAGAAGAACGGGGCCAAAATTTACGACAGAACGTATGAATGGAAGAGGCGCTGAGGGGACGGCGCTTGGCGCTTAGCGCTTGGCGCTTGGTAGAAGGAGGCAACGGACCGCTGCTGTGAGCTGAAAACTATAGGCCCAGAAATATTTTTTGTGGACAAGCAGGATTTTCCCTTAAATAAGATAATATATTACATTAATGGGACAACACGCGCTTTAGCGCGGGCGTGAGGTGGCACATGGCGAGGAGACATCAGTCCGGCTTTACTCTGGCCGAAGTCGTCATTGCCTTTGCTATTGTCAGCATTGCTCTTGTTCCTATTTCGGCCGCCATAGTTCATGGTCATAACATTTCGAGTCAAGCCGCCCAATTAACTCAGGCGGCTTTTTTGGCGCGCCATCTGGTAGAGGAAGTGCTGGCCTCACGAACAGCTTCGCTTTGTGCAGGGACTGCAATGACGCAGGCAGAACCGTGGCCATTTCCCGGCCACGAGCGGTTCAAATACACCCGGTTCCTGCAGGAAGCGGTTTACGACATGCTCCGTGTGGAGGTTTGTATATTCTGGCATACCCACGGTCAGGAGCATCAATACCTAGTGGTGGCCCTGATTGATTAGGCGTCCTCTTGCGGACAGGTCAGGATTCACACTGTTGGAGCTGCTTATTGTTCTGGGGCTGGTGGGTCTGCTCTTTTCCCTTGTATCCTCATTCCTCCTGCATGCCTATGGCGCAAGCAGGCGCGTGTCGGCGAACCGACTGGTTCAGAGCGACCTTCGTTTCGCCGCAGATTACATGGCCCGGGAACTGCGGGAAGCTAGTTCTGTGGTGTCCGTCAGTGACGGTGGCAGAAAAATCACCTATACGACCTGGCAGGATGGCAAAGAGGTAACGAGATACTTTCAGCAAAACGGTAGCACCATACAGAGGCACGACAACCAACCACTCTGCCAATACGTAAATCGCCTTACCTTCTCCTATAATCCTGAGGCCCAACTGGTGAGCATAGCGGTGGAGGGAGTAACAACCCCTACACTGCGCGGCGCCGCCGACCCCTACCGCCTTTACACCAGCCTTAAGCTGCGGAGGGCGCCACGGTAAACATCTAAGAAGCAGAGGGTGAACGCGAGCCATGGCTAAAGACCGACGGGGAAGCATTCTGGTTTACACACTAGTTGTCATGTCTCTCCTCTGCCTGATAGCCACCTCTCTCCTCAGCAGATCCATAGATGACTACAGGGCAGATTCTGCCCTGGCCGACCGCATTCGGGCACACTATTTGGCCGAAGCAGGCATTGCCTATGCCCAGGCTCATCTTGCCAGAGATAGCTTTGTGCCCTGCCCTTCCGGGCGAGTGGAGCTTGTCTCCCCGGAAAATCTCTTTCCGGCGGGATTCACCCCACCCGAAATCTCTATAGAACGCGGTGGTAGCGGAATCTGGCAGATAGTTTCCATCGGCCGCTCCGGCGTCGCGAAGCAGATCATACGAGTACCGCTGGATTGATAAGTGGGAGGGCTACGACAGCCTGATGAAGCTGATAGAGACTGATGGGAACGCTGATACGGGGTGGGAAAACCAACCACTGTTACCACAGCCGGGGACACANNCTACGGCGGTCTAATGGGGATTGTCGCTAGTCGCTTGTTGCCTGTTTTAAGTGGATCCGGCTATTGTAGGACATTGCACTCTGTGCCCACGTTCCTATCACGGTCGCGTTTTCCTACCAAAAACTCAAAAACAAAAAACGTTCCTCCTGTGGTACCAGTGTCCCCTCGTCAGTGGTTACAGTGTGACCGTCTCCCCCTGGCTGGCGGCTGGTGCTTGTCAGCTGGACATTGGCGCTTGGCGCTTAGTGGTTGGGACGAGAGGGACGTAGCGGCGAGACCGTGGCTCGCGGGAAGGGATTACGACAGCCTGATTGGACTGATATATACTGATTTACCTGATGAACAACGGAACGTTTGCTCCCACGTTCCTTTAAGCTGATGGGAGGAACTGAGTCTCTCCTCGTCCCACAGGCGAGCGGCAGATGTCAGGCTGCCCTATGGCTGGCGGCTGGAGTCTGGCGGCTGGTGGCTGGCGGCTGGTGGCTGGTGGCTGGCGACTAATAGCGAAAAATCCCCGAACTCGGCCTAACGGCCAAGCTCGGGATTCTTCTTGAAAAGGTATAACGCCCACCCTGTCAGTTCCCGGGCGTATCTGAGGTACAGGTCGCGATGGGTTCTGGCTCGCCGTAGTAGATCGGCGACGTCGGGGTCCTCAGAGTGTTCCAGGGCATATATCTCAGCGGCCCTCATGCGCTGCCATTCGTAGGCATCGTAGTCTTCCTGTGCGCTAACGAGGTTGAACAGCGTCAACAATCCGCAGGACTCTGCAGCAGCAATGTTCTCGGCCAATGTCAGCTCCGCCTCGGCATCCGCATTGAGCTCAGCCAGTGCATGGAGATACTCGCAGGAAGGTGGCCTGACTACATGAGGCTCACCGATTAGCACGTAGCCACCGGGTCGAGTCCAGCGGGACATCGACTCGGCTGTGCCACGCATGCCGCCGAAAATCCACGAAGCACCCAGACATAACACTAAATCAAAGTCTCCAGGGCCGTCGTATAAACGAGCGTCCATAGACAGGAAGCTGAGGCTGCGTCCCCTGGGACCCAGTGCTGCCGCCCGGGATTTCGCCGTCTCCGTGAAATAGGGCGATAAGTCGACTCCTACTCCGCAAATCTTGCGCCGCTGCGCCAGGCGCAGCAGGGCTTCTCCCTTGCCAGAACCTATGTCCAGGACCCGGGCGCCCTCCGGCAAGTCTATTAGCTCAAAGAGACTGTCTAGTTTTGCGGGGTTGCAGGGATTTAGCAGGTCAAGATAACGGCTCGTAATGTCATGGTATTTCCAGCCATCCAGGATTATCACCGCCTTTGAGCAGGTTTTCCTTAGCCATTGTATACCCAAGGTTAAGCCACATAAAGGCAAAGAACAACTCTGATCAGTCCAGTGTCAAACCCAGGTAAGGAGATCTGCCGGCGAGCGGGGCAGGCACCGTGTGACGACCCAGCGGCCGAACCATGCCAAAGTCCCTCACCTCACCCAGACCCGGAAGAATCGGACTGTTCTCGGGCAAGCGCAGACGCAGACGACCAGAGCCTGTAACTCCCGAGATGTACCTCAGCAGCTCGAGCCAGGTCCAATCAGCGGCAAATATCTCGGTTATCTCTGTGCAGTCACTGCCGGCTGCAGCATGCAAGGCATAAGCTTCCAGACGTCCATCTGTGCCGGATAGCGATGAGGTCTCACCGCCATATATGCTGTTAACCTGCATGGCATAATCGAGATATTTGTGAGGCCAGAGAATAGAGCCCCGCTCCCCTGAGAGCTGGTCGTTCCTCAGCAGAGAAACGCCAGACTGTATGCCCAGCTTTTCTCCCCTTGAGGCCGTGACCTGCTCGCCCTCGAGAATGGGGAGAGACGCCAGTTCAGCTGTGCTTATCTCGGCAAATCTCGTGCGGAAATAAGGCGTGTACCCGTAACGGGCGTAGTAGTCATAAAGGGAGGGTTCTGAAGGAAGCAGGAACGAACAGACATCCCCTCTGCTCTCACCGTAGCTAAAGGCCTCATTCAGCAACTGTCCCATCAAACCCTGAGAGCGAAATGCGCTGTCGGTGGCCGCTGCGTAAATATAGTGAGCCTGCACAGTACCCGCTTCGGAGATAATATCCGCCGGAAGCATATGAACCATGGCCACAACCCGTTCTTTCACCACCTGAACAAGACAGTGCTCCGGCGAGAAAACATTGGCAAGAAAATAGTCGATTGCCTCTCGATGCTCGCCGAAGCAATCCTTCCAGAGGAGGGCGATCTCTTCTCTTTGACTCAGTTCGGCATGCCGGATTTGTGCCACTGTCACCTGGCCTCATCCTTTCTTGTAGCGACGTATTTTTCCAGAAGATACTCTGGATAATATGACAGTTTGGCCTTGCGCAATCCTTCAATACCCATATCTTCCTCGCGATTTATGTATGCGTACCCGGAAAGCTCGCGTTCCGCAAATTGCTGGTTAATCGCTGTATACGCCCCGTCATATTCAGTCAGAGCTTTTTCGAAATGGATGACAAAGACATCATCGTTAACTGGCTCCCCAAAGGTGAAGGCCACGATTTTGCTGTCAATGCGCAGCAGTCCCCCGACAAAACCCAGTTCGTCAAAGAAACGCAGGGCCTTGAGCAAGGCACAGGTTTCCCGTCGTATGGCATCGTCCTCGCTTTCAGCGTTAGCGAACAGCCAGTCAATGACGAACTGCTGACATTCCAGGAGGTTCTCTGAGCTGATAGGCTCGTATTCGCTACGATACTGCCGGTTAAAGCGCCGGAGGTGGTTGCGTTTTCTATGCAACTTGCGTCCGGACAGCGTGATCATTTGCTCGGAGCGAT
>DDWC01000121.1 GCA_002345475.1 Firmicutes bacterium UBA2296 | reverse complement strand
CCATTGCCGCTGCCAGAGACACCTTGCCTGAGGCAACTCTGGCGCGCGTGCACGAGTTGCACCGCAGCGCACAGTTGCGCTGGGACTTTGTCTTTGTCGAGAATAGTCAGGGCTTCCATAACCACGAAAAGGCTATGCGCTATCTCAGGGAAGCAGAAGAGATGATAAATGACGCCATGGAGATGTTGCCCTAAAAACGGTCAAATCTATGGCAAAGAGAAAAGGCGCCGACCAAGGGGTCGACGTCTTTTCTCTTTGGACTGGCGCGCTCATTTTGACCCGTCAGGCCAGTGGGTCGGTACACCACCGATGACGACCTTCTTGCTGGCGTCATCCCAATTGAAGTAGACCCGCAGCATCTTCTGCTCCGTATGGCCCCCGCCGCGGAAGTGCCCAGTCATGCCATCATACAGCGAAGGAGTTTCCAGACCCGCCCAGTCGAGGTTCAGGCGCAGGCGCTCTCTCTCGTAAACGTGCCGTAAAGTGGGGTCCTTGTCACTGTACATAATCATGTCACGATACTGAAACGCCAGGAGGTTCAGTGTGTCGTAGAGCAGGAGCATCTCGGTGAAGTTGGCCTTCTTCAGCATTTGCCTTGCCCTGGGTGTGAGGTGAAGCCTGTCGGCGTGATCATGATCCACCCAGCGAATGAAGGCCTCACAATCGCTTAGGGCGGCCAGGTCCTGGCGCACGCGGTTCAACTCCAGCTGTTTATCGGCGAGCGCTTCCTTAGCTGCGGAGAGCAGTCCGTTCGCCTCAGTGAGCTTCGCTTTTTCTGCCGACATGCGCTTTGCGTGGCGTTCCTCAAGACCCCTGCTCTGGTTCAGCTTGCGTTGCTGATGATAGATCTTGCTTTGCATCTCAAGCCGCTCTGAGGCATATCTCTCCTGGATGGCCGCTATTTCTGCTTCCTTCCCGGCCAATACTTCTGCGGCGTCTGTACTTAGCGATGCGCGCAGTTTGTGCTCAAGAATGCGCGCGTCCAGCAGGAACTTGACATCGCCGAAGCTTATCTGTCGGCCCTTCGGGTAATTACTCAGGTTGTTCATTAGCGAAAACTGCAACGCTTGGCGCCCTGCGGCCTGGTCTTCATAAGGGAGGCGTTGGGGTGCCTGCCCCGAGGATACGGGGAAGACCACCAGGGCGTCACCGCTCTGAGGAGTCTGCCTGGAGCCCAGTTTCTTGACGAAATCTATAGCGTCGCCCGGGGGAAGTATGACCACGTGGGCAAAACCCACCAGGTGGCGGGCGAGTGCGTCAGGATCATCAATCGCGAAAGACGTGTCCAGCTTGGCGGTTTCCGGCATAAGTCCGTCGATTCTGGCACGGGCCGTCAGAGACGCCAGAGGATCCATGAGCTGTTCCAGGAAACGGTTGCTGGCATTGACCTTCCCGGACTGTTTTGGGTTGCCCGATTTACGAGAAAATATCAGTACCGGCAGCTGACGCCGCTCGTCTTTGAGCGCATCTCGCAACCTGATCAAATCACGCCCGGTGTCGATTCTCAGGGCTGTCTCTATCACAGGCAAACTCTGCTGCAGTCCGATTAGCGGGTTGCGCACCAGGGCTTTGACCACCGCCAGGCGAAAAACTTCACACACTGCGTCTGCGTCTGAGGGTTCAGAACAGATGGTCTTGAAGGCGCACTGGACTTCGCTGTTGTGGAGTCGAAATGCAATGTTGGTCTCAAACATGCGCCCAGGCACAGGCTTTCGGGGCTGGTCTGTCCGCTCCGGGTCGGGTCCCAGGTCAGGTTCGCTGAGGTGTAGCGCCCATACTCCCTGTCCTTCGAGATAAGAGACTTCGACCACGTAGCCCTCGTCAAGGCGGAAGGACGCCAGCATCCCGTCCTTGAGATCCGCATAATCGGACGCTTCCGGCAGGAGCATTTCGGAAGGTATTTCGTGGGCGCGAAACCTTTTGCGCAGCCAGGACATAGTTTCCAGAATGGCGATCCGAAATGCCACTTCGGGCTGGGTCTTGCTGTTGGCGACAGTGGCGAAGAGCTGAAAGGTGGGGTAGCTGACCTTTCTGCGGAGCACAAGTGGTTCTCCCCGCTGCCCTTCGACAGGAGTAAGAGGATTGCCCTGATCGGAGTCCATCATTGTCATGACCTCCCTTTTGAAGGTGTGTTATTTCCATTTTAGCATGGTATCGCCAGCGTTTATCTGTGTGTCACATAGTTATGTCGGTCTTTCCATCTTTCACCTGGTCGGTACTGTGACGTGACAGCGCGGGTAGTCAGCTCTGAGGCAGGACTTTAACCACTTGAGGCGAATGCTTAAGGAGACGAAAGCGACGGGCAAGGCGCCCGTCTTGAATAGGGAGATGTAATAAAATAATGCAGAGGTCCTACTGGAGCAGAAGTGTGCTCATCTTAATGCTGGCTGTGGTGATGCTTTCAAGCGTGCTGGGTGCTGCCTGTCGGCGTGAGATTCCTGTGCCCATAGACCCGCCAGTGGATCCGCCCATCGTGACGGATCCCCCGGATGAACCAACAGGGCCTGTTGAACCAGCCCCACAGCCGCAGGGAGAACCACTGCGGTACATTTTGCGTGTGCGGACCTTGACCCTTGTGGATGGGGATGGCACAGTGCTGGCGAAGGCCAGGTGCACTGTGCCGGAAATAGCAAACGAGTCAGGCCACTCAGGAATCGCGGCCATTAACGGGCAACTGGCCGAGTCACAGCAGGCATTTCTCAACTGGGTTGCAGAAAATGCGCCGGAAGTTGCCCGTGAAGACCGGTCTGCCCGCAAGCAGGATTTTTCATTCCACCTTTATGAAAGCTGGTCCGACGTGCAGTACAATGGCAACGGTATTTTTTCTGTACTGACTGATGACTACTTCTATTCAGGCGGTGCGCATCCCAGCAACTTTATGAAAGCTGCCAACTTTGTGGTGGAGAGCGGAGTGAGGCTCAGGCTTGCCGAGGTTTGGGGCAAGAACGCGGGTCCCACCATGTCTGAAGTATACGCAATAATCGCCCAGCAGATTGAGGGCCAAAGAGGTACAGATTCCTTCGGCTATTACGACGATTACCAGGATTTCTACAGGGAGTTCTACGATCCCGATGACTTTGTAATCACTCCAAACGGATTGACCGTGTTTTATCAGCCCTATACTATCTCACCATATGCGGCCGGGATACCGCAGTTTAACGTTCCCTTCGAGCAGTTTCCAGATACGGCCATGGCCCTTCCTGCAATCGAGGACAGAGAATGGGAACGCGATCTGCACTGGGCCGCCGGAGCCTTGCTGGAACGCAACTACGAAGTGGCCTTTGGCATGTATTTTCTGGGCTGGCTGGCTATGGACACACCCGGGATCATTGAGTTCAGTCCTGGATCAGAACACTTCTACCTGGTTACGGATCCCAGGTTCCCTAATCTGGCCGCCTTGCGCAATTTTCTTCGCAGTACATATGTGCATACACAGGTCGACGCGCTTCTGGCCGAGGAACGCTACGTTGAAAAGGAAGGCACGCTGTATGGCGATTTTTTGAAAGACGGCGGTATGGGATATTACCTTGACTGGAGCGACTTTCGTTTCTATGTTAGCGAAATGGCAGGCGATACCGCTGAGATAGCCATACTTCTTTCCGGCGTGCATCCGGGAGACTATGAGCCGACTACGGAGACGAAGTTCGCCACTCTGGTAATGGTTAACCGCAACTGGCTGCTGCAGCGCCTGGTGTATTAGCGACACATCTTGCAGAGGAGATTTCGCAGAGAGGGAGTGAGCAAATGGGCCCTGTTTTCTGGCTGGTCTACATTCCTGCGTTTATCGTGGGCTTTGGCGGCGCATGGCTCTTAAACATGTTCTTCTTCAAGCCACGAAATATCAATCGGTTTTTTGACAGAGTGATGCTGCAGTTCGCCCTGGCCAACCCGGAAATAATGAGCATGTTGCGCATCTTCGAGAGATTCGGCTACCACCGGCATAACCGGCGGTTAAACGATGAATCTGACGCCCATAACAAGGCGCAGGAGGCCAAGGTCGCGAAGAACCTGCAGGTGCTGCGCAGTTATGACCGGAGTCGGCTGAGCGCCAAGGACCGTCTCTCCCGCGACATAATGGAATGGTACCTGGCCGACATGGTGGAAGGGCATACCTTCAGATACCATGACTACCAGGTAAACCAGCTCTTTGGCGTGCAGAATCAGTTGCCCACTTTTTTGGCCACCATGCACCAGATCAACAATCGGCGTGACGCGGCAAACTATATCTCCCGACTTGCTCAGGTGCGTCTCAAGTTCGAGCAGATCATTGAGGGCCTGAAGTTGCGCGAAGATAGTGGCTTAATACCGCCGCGCTTTGTCCTTGACAAAGTCGTCAGCGAAATAGCGGGATTTGTCGGATCCCCGGCTGAGGAGAATATTCTTTATACATCAGCAGCCGACAAGATTAGCAGAATCGGTGGTATGAGCGGGTCTGAAAGGGCGAGCGCCCTTGCTCGAATTGCCACTGTCATTGCAGAAACAGTGTACCCGGCGTACCAATTACTACAGAGTTACGTCAAAGAACTCAGCATGAAGGCCACCGCAGAGGACGGCGTGTGGAAGCTACCCAGAGGAGACGAGTATTATGCCTATCTTCTGCGCCATTACACAACCACCGACCTGAGCGCCGAGGAGATTCATGAGCTTGGACTTAGTGAGGTAGAACGAATACAGGGTGAGATGAGAGAGGTCCTTGCCAGGCTTGGCTATGGCGGCAAGCATCCTGTGACCCTGCTCAATGAACTGTCCGACGAGGAACGGTTTCGCTATCCGGACACGGCAGAGGGACGCGATCAGGTGCTCAAGGACTACAAAGCTATGATTGACCGCATTGAAGGAAGCATAGACCACCTGTTTGACCTGCGTCCCAAAGCAGGTGTAGTGGTAGAGCGGATACCCGAGTTTAAGGAAAAGACTGCTCCCGGCGCTTATTACAACCCGCCGGCCATGGACGGCTCCCGGCCCGGTGTGTTCTCCGTTAACCTCTACCAGATGCCGATGAAGCTGCATATGGAGACTCTGGCGTTTCACGAAGCAACCCCGGGGCACCACTTTCAGTTGGCCATTCAGCAGAGCCTCAAGGGCCTGCCGATGTTCCGCCGTCTTCTGCCCTTTACCGCCTACGCCGAGGGCTGGGCCTTGTACGCCGAAAAGGTGATATACGAGGATGGCCTGTTTAGTGACGATTACAGCGTGCTTGGTTACCTGGCTTCCGAGCTGTTCCGCGCCGTGCGCCTGGTGGTCGACACCGGTATTCACCACAAGCGCTGGACGAGGGAAGAGGCCATAGAGTACATGTCTGCCAACACCGGAAACGCCCGCAACAACACCATAGCCGAAATCGAACGGTACATTGTCATGCCCGGGCAGGCTACTGCCTACAAGGTGGGGGAGCTGGCCATACTGCGCATGCGTGACCAGGCGCGCAAGGCACTGGGCGACAGGTATGACACCCGGGAGTTTCACAATGTTCTGCTAAGCAACGGTTCTATGCCACTGAAGTTACTGGAACAGCAGGTTGAGGGGTATGTGCGAGGAATACTGGCGGGCCTGGCAGGC